>JAYVZW010000269.1:0-15651 GCA_043783015.1 Verrucomicrobiota bacterium | reverse complement strand
ACACAAGGCAAAATCCGCCTGTCATCTGTCAGGCTGCTGACACCCCGCCGGTTCCTCCGGCGACCCTAATCCTGCAAGCCACCATCGCGCAGCCCGTGCGCGGCCCTTCATTGGTCGGCTGATCTCCGCTCGTCGCGGAGATTTTTTAGAGCGTTTCCCGGCCTCTCTCGGCCAGGACCATTCGTGCCAGCGCACCATGCCCGCGTCCATCCTTTGTCACCCCTCATGTTATTCCTATGAAACTCAGCCTCATTAATTTTTTCTATCTTATCACAGTGGTCGTTCCTACTGCCCACGCGAACTCACTGACCTTGCGGGAAGCACTCGCGCGGACGCTGTCGCAAAACCCAAGGCTCGCCGCAGAGTCGTGGGAACTTCGCATCGCCGAAGCCAAACAACTCCAGGCTGGATTGCGTCCGAATCCAGAACTCGGATTTGACGTGCAGAATTTCCTCGGCTCCAACCAAAAGCGAGGATTACGAGAAGGCGAAACCACGCTCTCTCTCAGCCAGCTTGTCGAACTCGGGGGCAAACGCGCGGCACGTGTGCGCGAGGCAGGAGCGGAGCGTGATGTCAAGCGGCTCACCTACGAGGCAAAACGGCTCGAATCACTGGAAGAGACCGCGCGAAGCTTCGTGGATGTGCTGGGCGCACAACGGAAGGTGGCACGCACCAAGGAACTCTCCGCACTGGCAGACGAGTTATTGCCGCTGATTGAGATACGGCTCCAAGTTGGAAAAGCCTCCGCCGCAGAACAAGCACGCGGCGCGGCAGCAGCAGCTTCATCGCTGGCCATGATCGAAAAAGCCAACGGCGAACTTGCGTCAGCGCGGCGTCATCTCGCAGCGCAATGGGGCCGGAGCGAGCCGGACTTCGACATCGCGGTCGGCGAGTTAAGCGACACCCACAAGTTACCCTCTCTCTCCGTTCTTCGCGAAAGGCTGGCCGACCACCCGCTCATTGCAAAATGGAACGCGGAACACACCAAACGCGAGGCGACCGTAAACAAGGAAAAGGCCGCAGCGAAATCCGACATCCGCGTTTTTGCCGGACCACGCTATCTCGCTGAAGGTGATGGCAGCGTTGCGCTCACCGCCGGAGTTTCCATCCCACTGCCTTTCAGGAACAAGAACCAAGGCAACATCAAAGCAGCCGAGGCGCAGCTCTCACAGACCACCGATGAAAAACGCGCCGAGCAAAACGAACTCAACGCCCGGCTCGGCGAAGCTTGGGAAAAAATGCAGAGCGCTCAGCGCCAGCTGGCCACGCTCAATGAAAAAGTGCTTCCCACGTCGAAAGCTGCCATCGAAGCCACACGCGCTGGCTATGAAACTGGCAAGCTCTCCCAGCTCGATGTGCTCGACTCCCGGCGTGTGCTCGCAGAAGCAGAAGCGCTGCTCCTCGACGCTCTGATTCAAGCCCGCAAAGCGTCCATCGAAATCGAGGTGCTAACCGGCATCGGCTGCGGCAGCGCTGCAAATTAACTCCACTCCGCTAATAAATAACATGAAGACCAAGACATTTATCCAGACCATCGCCATCATCACGCTGCTCGTCGGCGCACTGTTTGTCGGCAGCAAAATACTCAATATCAAACCGCCTGCACCGATTGATGAGCATGAACACGGTGAAGGTGGTCACGAAGGGGAGACGGTGAAAGGCCCGAAAGGCGGGCGCCTGTTCGGCGAGAAAGATTTCCAAACTGAAGTCACCATCTATGAACCAGCAGGATTGGAGCCAGCCTTCCGCCTCTATTTCTACGCAGACGGAAAACCATTCGATCCAGCGGGCGTCGAGGCAACCATCGAACTGCATCGCATCAATCGTATAGACATCATCACTTTCGCGAAACAAGGCATGTTTTTCGCAGGCGAGCAGCCTGCCGTGGAGCCGCACTCGTTTGACGCGAAGGTGGAAGTTGAGCGCGGCGGGAAGACTTATAAGTGGGCGTTTCAGAGCCTCGAAGGGCGCGTCGAGATGGCCGAGGAATCGCGCAAGAAAGCAGGCATCGGCCTCGAGACGGCCGGGCCCGCCAAGCTCTCCATCAAGCTTGACCTCAACGGAAAAATCGCGCCGAACGAGGAACAGATGACGCACGTCATCCCGCGCTTCCCTGGCGTGGTGAAGGCGGTGAAAAAGAAGCTGGGCGACAAAGTGGCTAAGGGCGAAGTGCTCGCGACCATCGAGAGCAACGAGAGCTTGCGCGCTTACGACATCACTGCGGAAATTGCGGGCACGGTCATCAAAAAGAACGTGACGCTCGGCGAGTTCGTCTCCGGCACGGAACCGCTTTTCACCGTCGCAGATCTCTCAACAGTGTGGGCGGATTTTTCCGTTTATCGCCAGGATTTCCCGCTGCTGCGCGAAGGCCAGACCGTGGTGCTCGAAGGCGGTCCGGGCATGGAAAAAATCGAGGCGAAGATCGACTACATCTCGCCGTTCGGTTCGGAAAACTCGCAGACTATGCTCGCGCGCGCCGTGGTGCGAAATGCGAAGGGCGAATGGCGACCGGGCCTTTTTGTGCGTGGCAGCGTCGTCACCGACCAGGCCGAGGTGCCCGTGGCGGTGAAGGCGAATGCGCTCCAGACCTTTCGCGATTGGGATGTTGTGTTCATCAGCGTTGGCGAGCTTTTCGAGGCTGTGCCGGTGGAACTCGGACGCCGCGATGATGAATGGGTGGAAATCAAATCGGGCTTCAAGGCTGGCGATAAATACGCCGCAGAGAACAGCTTCATCGTCAAAGCCGACATCGGAAAAGCCGGTGCCACGCACGACCACTAACCGCGCCACTGCCATGAAAGAAATCAAAGCCATTCTCCAGCAGCACGTCCTCGCGCGGGTCATCCACGCACTGCACGAACTGCCGCACTTTCCCGGTCTCACGATCCTCGATGCCGCAGGCCAGGGCCGCGGGCGTGGCAAGGGCGGCACCTTCGTGCTGAACGACGAAAGCCTCTTCTTCCACAAAAAGAAACTCCTCGAAATCATTGCCGACGACGCGCTCGCGTCGGAGATCGTCGAGATCATTCAAAAGACCGCGCACACCGGCACCCACGGCGACGGACTTATCCTTGTGACCGACATCGAAAACGCCGTCCGCATCCGCACCGGCGAAGTCAGCGGCGAAGCCCTCTAACACTCCATAGTCATGCTCGACAAAATTATCCAATTCTCCATCCGCCAACGCTGGCTCATCCTGCTCGTCATCCTTGCCGTTTGTGGCCTCGGGATTTACAGCTACCAGCAGCTCCCGATCGACGCCGTGCCCGACATCACCAATGTCCAGGTGCAGATCAACACTGAAGCGCCCGGCTATTCGCCGCTCGAAGCCGAGCAGCGCGTCACCTTCATCGTCGAAACGGCGATGGGCGGCCTGCCGAAGCTCGACTACACGCGCTCGCTCTCGCGCTACGGACTGTCGCAAGTGACCGTCATTTTCAAAGACGGCACCGACATTTATTTCGCGCGGCAGCTCATCGCTGAGCGGCTTCAGCAGGTGAAAAGCCAGCTCCCGCCCGGCCTCGAACCGCAGATGGGACCGATCTCTTCCGGCCTCGGCGAAATCTATACTTACATCGTCGAAGCGAAAGCTGGCGCGCTGCGCAAGGACGGAAAGCCCTATACGCCGACCGATCTCCGCGAGCTGCAGGATTGGGTGATTAGGCCGCAGCTCCGCAACCTGCCCGGCGTTATCGAGGTGAACACGCTCGGTGGTTTCGAGAAGCAATTCCACGTCACCCCGCAGCCCGCGAAGCTTGTGGCTTACGGCCTCACGATGCACGACCTCATGAAGGCGCTGGAAATGAATAACCAAAACGTCGGCGCGGGTTACATTGAGCGAAACGGTGAACAGTGGCTCATCCGCACGCCTGGCCAGGTGAAGACGATGGAAGAGATCGGAAGCATCGTGCTGACCACGCGTGACGGCGCACCGATCTACATCAAGGACGTGGCCGACGTGGCGCTCGGCAAGGAACTGCGCACCGGCGCGGCCACGCACAACAGCGGCGAAGTCGTCATGGGCACCGCGATGATGCTGCTCGGCGAAAACTCGCGCACCGTCTCACGCGCCGTCGCCACGCGGATCGAGGAAATCAATCGCAGCCTGCCCGAGGGCGTCATCGCTCTGCCCGTCTATGACCGCACGCTGCTCGTGGACGCCACCATCGAGACGGTGAAAAAAAACCTCTTCGAGGGTGCCGTGCTCGTCATCGTTGTGCTCTTTCTCCTGCTCGGAAACATCCGCGCCGCGCTCATCACCGCCGCGATCATTCCGCTCTCGATGTTGATGACGATCACCGGGATGGTGGATTTAAAAATCAGCGCAAACCTGATGAGCCTAGGCGCGCTCGACTTCGGCATCATCATTGATGGCGCGGTCATCATTGTGGAAAACTGCATCCGGCGACTCGCAGAGGAGCAGCATCACCGCAAGCGCCTGCTCGCCGTCGGCGAGCGCTTCGAGGTCGTTTTCGACGCCACGCGCGAAGTCATCAAACCAAGCATCTTCGGCGTCTGCATCATCATGGTCGTTTATTTGCCGATGCTGTCGCTGCAAGGGATCGAGGGGAAAATGTTTCACCCGATGGCCTACACCGTGATGCTCGCGCTGGCCGCGGCAATGGTGCTTTCGCTCACCTTCATTCCCGCCGCCATCGCGCTCTTTCTCGGTGGCAAGGTGTCGGAGAAAGAAAACATTTTCATGCGGGGCGCGCGGTTCGTTTATGAGCCGGCGCTGCGCGCCGCGCTCGCCGCCCGCGGGATTGTTGTCACTGGGGCGGCCGTGCTCGTCGTGCTCTGCCTGCTGCTCGCTTCGCGGATGGGTGCCGAGTTCATTCCGCGCCTCGATGAAGGCGATGTGATGATGCACGCGCTTCGCATTCCCGGCACGAGTCTCACTCAAGCTGTGCAGATGCAGAGCGCACTGGAAACCGCGATCAAATTGGTGCCGGAGGTGAAGGAAGCCTTCGCCAAAATCGGGACTGCAGAGGTCGCCACCGACCCGATGCCCCCGAGCGTCGCAGACTGCTTCGTGATGATCAAACCGCGCATCGAATGGGCGAATCCGAAAATGCCCAAGGCCGAGTTAGTCGCGAAGATTGCGGCGGTGGCCAGCCAGGTGCCCGGAAACAATTACGAATACATGCAACCCGTGGAAATGCGTTTCAACGAACTCATCGCCGGCGTGCGCGCCGACGTTGCGGTGAAGGTTTTTGGCGACGATCTCGAAGTGATGGCCGAGACCGCGAAGCAGATTGAAAAAGTGCTCGGCACCGTGCCCGGCGCCGCCGATGTGAAGACCGAGCAAAGCACCGGCCTGCCCGTGCTGAGCGTGGACATCGACCGCGCCAAGCTTGCGCGCTATGGCCTGAACATCGCCGAGGTGCAGGAAGTCGTGGAAATCGCAATGGGCGGCAAGGACGCCGGGATGCTCTTCCAGGGCGACCGGCGCTTTCCCATCGTCGTGCGCCTGCCCGAAAACCTGCGCGGAAATCTCGACGCGATGCGCCGCATCCCCATCCCGCTGCCGAAGCGCGACGATCCCGATTCAGTATTGGTGCGCGCGTCTTACAATCCGAAATCCGAAAATCAAAATCCAAAATCCGCCGCCTTCATCCCACTCGGTGAACTCGCCGAATTCAAAGTCGAGCCGGGACTGAATCAAGTGAACCGCGAGAACGGCAAACGCCGCATCGTCACCACCGCCAACGTGCGCGGACGCGACCTCGCAGGCTTTGTTGCAGACGCGCAGGCGCGAATTAAGAACGAGGTTAAGATCCCCGCTGGCTATTGGCTGGAGTGGGGCGGGCAGTTCGAGAACCTGCTCTCCGCGAGCGCGCGTTTGCAGATCGTCGTGCCCGTCGCGCTGCTGCTCATTCTGCTGCTGCTGTTCACCGCGTTCGGTTCGCTGAAGGACGCGCTGCTCGTCTTCTCCGGCGTCCCGATGGCGCTCACTGGCGGCATCCTCGCCCTTTGGCTGCGCGACATCCCGCTCTCGATCAGCGCAGGCGTTGGCTTCATCGCGCTCAGCGGTGTGGCCGTGCTCAACGGCGTCGTCATGTTCACCTTCATCCACAAGCTGATCGAAGACGGCGCGAACTTGGACGACGCCGTCTTCCGCGGCTCCGTCACGCGACTGCGCCCGGTGCTCATGACCGCGCTCGTCGCCTCGCTCGGCTTCGTCCCCATGGCCATCGCCACCGGCCCCGGCGCAGAAGTGCAGCGCCCGCTCGCGACCGTCGTCATCGGCGGCATCATCAGCTCCACCCTGCTCACCCTGCTCGTCCTGCCGGTGCTCTACCGGATGTTCCACCGCAAGGACGAGAAGGCCGAAGCGCCCGCGCTCGCCGCAACTCCGCAGCCCGCGCACTGACCCCCTCAACCCCGCAAACCAAAACCAAACAACCCATGAAACAAACCACCGCCATCATCGCCATTGCCCTCAGCCTCGCCGTCGGAGCCGCCGCACCCAGCGCCTTTGCCGCCGAGAGGAAAAAAGACGAACACGGCCACGAACACCACGGCCTGCCTGAATCGAAAATCGCTGTCCCCGCTGATGCCGCCGGAATCTGGAAAGCCATCACCGAGCAGCAGAAAACACTCACCGAGCAACTCGCCGCGTCCGCGTTTGAGAAAACCGATGATACCGTGGACGCGCTAGCCAAGCTCATCAACGCGCTCCCCGCCAAAGCCGCCGCCGATAAGGCGAAGATGGCAAAGGCGCAGACCAAAGCCGCAGTGAACGTCCTCGAAGACATCCACCACCTCGCAGACGGCAAGGCGAAAGCCAAAGCCGAAGCGAAACTCCCGCTACTCGACTCCGCGCTGAAGTCGCTCCAAGGCAGCGTCCCCGCCGCGTAGCCATCCCAGTGAGAAATAACACAATGTCGCACGGACACCACCTTAAGCATGGCGCTGCAGCCGAAAGCATCACGCTCAATCCTGATGCCAAAGGTAATCAACAGACCACCCTGCGCATCACTGGCATGGACTGTGCCGATGAGGTCGCTGCTTTAGAACAGGTGCTGCGACCGCTCAAGGGCGTGCGTGAAGTGCGGGTGAACCTCCTGGGTGGCAAGGTCACGCTGTTGCATGATGAGAGCGTGACGGCGGCGCAGTTAATCAGCACCATTGCAACTACCGGCATGAAGGCCACGCCCGATGGCGAGGAGCCTGCGGACTTGGAAAGCGCGAAGCGAATGCGGCAAATCGCCGTCGCGGTTTCGGGTTTGAGTCTTGGCCTTGGCATGTTGGTCGAGTGGTTGCAATTCGCACCCAGTGCGGTGGCGGATGTTTCGTATGCCATTGCCATTCTCGCAGGTGGCTGGTTCACTGTGCCCAAAGCATGGCGGGCGGTGCAACGCTTCGCGCTTGATATGAATGTGCTCATGACGGTCGCCGTGTTGGGCGCGCTGCTGATTCACCAATGGTCGGAAGGCGCGGCGGTCACGTTCTTGTTTGCGCTCTCGGAGTTGCTGGAAGCCTTCAGCCTCGCACGAGCACGGAAGGCCGTGCAGTCGCTCATGCAGCTCACGCCGGAAACGGCGTTGCTCAAAGATGGTAACAACTTCCGCGAAGTGCCCGTGGCGGAAGTCGCCGTGGGTTCCACCATCGCGGTGAAATCCGGCCAGCGCATCGCGCTCGATGGCGAGGTGCTGACCGGCAACTCCGCCGTCAATCAAGCGCCCATCACTGGCGAATCCATGCCCGTGGAGAAGAAGCCCGGCGACGGCGTGTTCGCAGGCACCATCAATGGCTCAGGCTCGCTTGAAGTGCGCACCACCAAGGCCAGCACCGACAGCACCATCGCGAAGATCATCCATCTTGTGGAGGAGGCACAGTCGCAGAAAGCCCCGTCGCAGCGTTTCGTCGATGTCTTCGCGCGCTACTACACGCCCGCTGTGATGGTGGCCGCCGTGCTGGTCATGCTCCTGCCGCCTTTGTTGTTCGGCGCGGTGTGGCTCACCTGGTTCTATCGCGGGCTCGTGCTGCTCGTCATCGCCTGCCCTTGCGCACTGGTCATTTCAACGCCCGTATCCGTCGTATCCGGCCTCACCGCCATGGCCCGGCGCGGAGTGCTCATCAAAGGTGGTGCCGTGCTGGAAGCCGTCGGCAAATTGAAGGCCCTGTGCGTGGACAAGACCGGCACCATCACGGAAGGCAAGCCGCGCGTGACCAAGGTCGTGACGGCGAACTCGAAGAATGAATTTGAGATCGCACGCATCGCCGCCGCCATTGACACGCACTCCGAGCATCCGCTGGCACAAGCCGTCGTCGCGTATGCGAACGACAGAAAGATTGCGTTCCCGCGCAGCGAAAACTACCAGTCGCTCGACGGACGCGGAGCCGAGGCCGACCTCGACGGCCATCGCTACTTTGTCGGCAACCATCGCCTCGCGCATGAACTCGGCGTGTGCTCGCCCGAGGTCGAAGCACAGCTCGCTGCCATCGAAGCCGAGGCGCTGTCCGTGGTCGTCGTCGGCCACAAGCCGCACGAGGGCTGCAAAGGCGAAGTGCTCGGCATTCTCGCTGTTGGCGACACCATGCGCGCCAACGCCCCCGCCGCCATCGCCGCCCTGCACCGCGCAGGCGTGACCAAGATTGTCATGCTCAGCGGCGACAACCAGCGCACCGCCAGCGCGATCGCCAAGCAATGCGGCATCGACGAAGCCCACGGCGACCTCTTGCCCGACCAGAAGATCGAGCGCGTGAAAGCCCTCATCACCGAGTTGAAATACGTCGGCATGATCGGTGACGGCGTGAACGACGCTCCCGCCATGGCAGCCGCATCCGTCGGCATCGCCATGGGCGGTGCAGGCACGGACACGGCCATCGAAACCGCCGACATGGCCCTCATGCAGGACGACCTCGGCATGGTCGCCGAAGCCATCGCGCTTGGTCGCCGCACCGTGGGCATCATCAAATTCAACATCGCCTTCGCCCTCGCGCTCAAATCGATCTTCCTCATCCTCGCCCTGCTCGGCCACGCCAGCCTGTGGCTCGCCATCCTCGCTGACACCGGCGCGACGTTGCTGGTCATCGCTAATGCGCTTCGGCTGCTGCGCGTTTCTAAAAGAGTTGCTTGAACTTCCAAGGACAACAAAGCAAACGATCGGCAGATCACTCCCCCAGTGCCGTTTCCATTTTCTTGTTCTTTCGTGCGGTAACGCCGCGTGCCACGTAAATCCAGAAACACCGCCATGCCGGAAGGCATCCCTCAGAAAATGCAGACCAACGTTCGGGTGCGCGCCGCTCTCAGCGGAGCATTGTAAATTCGTGTTAGAAAATTTGACTCAAAAAGCCGGAACTAGCCGCATCACAGGAGTTGCAGCATGGCCCGCCGCAATTCATCCCCCATGTCGGCGCGTTCGAGGCCGAAGGCGATGTTCGCTTTCAAGAAGTCGAGCTTGTTGCCGATGTCGTGGCGGCGTCCGGCATACCTGACACCGAAGAGGGGCTCGCGCTTCATCAGCGCGGCCATGGCGTCGGTGAGCTGGAGTTCACCGCCATTGCCAGTCGGAGTGCGGTCGAGTTCTGCAAAGATGGATGGCGACAAGATATAGCGCGCACTGACGGCGAGCCGTGACGGTGCCTCCTCTGGTTTCGGTTTCTCGATGAACTTCTCGGCACGGATGACACCCGGCTCGATCTCCGCGCCGCCCATGATGCCGTAGCGGCTGACCTTTTCCGCGGGCACTTCCTCCAAGGCCACGACAGAGCCGCCGTGCTTTTCATGAACGTCGATCAACTGCCGGGTGACGGGCTTCGCTCCCGGTGCAGCCATCACCAGTGCATCACCGAGCAACACCGCAAATGGCTCATCGCCCACGGCTTCACGCGCGCAGCGCACGGCATCGCCCAGCCCGCCCATCTGGGGTTGGAGAACATACTGGATGCGCGGCAGACTGCGGAGATGAAGCAGCTCAGCGAGTGCTTCCATTTTGTTCTTGGACTCCAGTTCAGCTTCGAGTTCGGGATTCGCAGCAAAGTGTTCCTGGATCGCGCGCTTGGACTTGCTGATGACAATGATGATGTCGGTGATGCCACTGGCGGCGGCTTCTTCGACCACGTATTGGATGACGGGCTTGTCCACGACCGGCAGCATTTCCTTGGGCACTGCTTTGGCGATGGGAAGGAAGCGGGTGCCGAATCCAGCGGCTGGGATGACGGCTTTGCGGACGGGTTGGTTCATAAAAAGTGAGCGCGGTATCTCACAGGGATGCTGGGTTGTCGAGGCAGAAACGCGATTGCTGAACTTTGAACCCTGAACCTTGATCCTTTACGTTTTCTCGTCGAACATGCTTGCCATGAATCGTATTACCATCACCGCTTTCATGCTGGCCTGTTCCGTCCGCATCCTGTCCGCGCAGGCTGTCAATGTGCCGGTCTATGACGAGTCAAATCTGGAAAGAGCAGATGATGCGGCGATGAAGGCGGCGGTGCAACTCCATGCGGCGGGAGGGCTGCTGGCCTTTGGGAAGGTAGCTGAGCAACTCAAGGAACGGAAGCAGTGCAGCCTCAAACTTCCCGCCGCCGGGAAGGAGAAGCTCGCGCCGCGTGATTTGTGGAGCCGTGCGCGCAACAGCCATCTGCGCGTGGGGTGGTTGTATCACGATCACAAGAAACCGGCCTGGCAGATAAATCTCGCGGGCGGTTACTTCATCTCGGAAGATGGCGCGGTGGCGACTTGTTATCATGTCGTGGAACCTGATACGGACGATATGAAAGAGGGTTATCTGGTCGCCGCGACCGACGACGATAAGGTTTATCCCGTGACTGAAATCCTTGCCGCTTCGCGGGAGACGGACACTTGCATCCTCCGTGTGAAAGCGGCCAAGATCACGGCGCTGCCGATCAGCATTGACGTTTTCCCAGGCGATTCCGTTGTATGCTTCAGCGAGCCCATGGGTCGGCGCGGTTACTACAGCTCCGGCATCGTGAACCGTTTTCTGCAAAGTCCAGAGTCCACGGGCAAGAAAAATGAATCCCATCCGATCACAAAAGCCGTCTATATCGAAGTAGGCACGGACTGGGCGCCGGGATCCAGCGGCGCGGCTGTGCTGGACGCTTATGGCAATGCTGTCGGACATGTATCAACCATTGAGGCCGTCATGGAGGAACCCGGAGATTCCGCGAAGAAGAAAAAGAAAAACAAGCCCATCCAGCCCACCGGAACCTTGATTATTTTTCATGACGCGATCAGTGCAAAACACGTCAAGGAACTGGTAAAGGATCAGTGAATCTCCAAGCGCGGACTTGCCGCGATGCTATGACTGCGCGGCATTGATGGTCGGCCTGATCACAGCCACACCCATGGGCTCCAAGGTTTCTCCGAGCTTCCTGAACATGGCGTCATCTTCATAAGTGCCGACAATCGCGCCACCGCTGCCGGTGAATTTGGCGCTTGCGCCACAGTGGCGTGCGGCCTCGACCATGTCGAGATTCCCCTGGCTGATTTTGTAAAGCCGTCGGCGGAGGTCGAAATTCTCGTTGAGCAGCGGACCGATCTCGCGCCCGCGTCCGGCGAGAAGCATTTGCTTCACGCGTTCGGCAAGGCCGGCCCAGTGATACATGGCGCTGACGACCTCGCGCTCGCCGCGGTTCCACCGGCTGCGAATGTCGTTGTGGAAGACTTCCGTGCCTTCGCTGAGCTGTTTCGTGTAGGCGACGTAAAGATTGGGCAGTAGCTTCGGGTCAATTTCCTCATAGTCGCCGTAACCGCGCTTCTCGATGAGGCCGCGATTGAAGTCCATGAAGACCACACCCTCATAGACTTGAATGACGCGATCTTGCAACCCGGCAGGGATGCCTAGCTCGTCGTTCTCCACACTGAGCACCAGATTGGGCTGGATGTGCCGGTCAATTTTCACGGAATAAAATTCCATCAACGCGCGCAGACAGGCGCAGATGATGGCGCTGCTGCCCGCCATGCCGACCTGCGGCGGAATGTTGCTCTGGTAACGCAGCGTGAAGTTGTGATCATGCAGCACAATGCCTGCCTTGGCGCAGTGATCATGGAAGCGTTTCACGGTCGCCTTGAGCAAGCGGATCCCGCCATAGTAGCCGAACTGCGCCACGTCCTTGGCAAGCTGGCCAATGCTGGGAAAGACCGAGTGATCGCGATCATTAGGCTCAATGGTCAGCTCAGGCGATTCAAAAAGCACCACCTCCGCCTCGAAGTCGCGGATGATAAAAGAAATCGTCTTGCCGAAGTAGCCGTCGGATGGATTGCCAACCAAACCGGCGCGGGCGTATGCTTTCTTTCGGATGACCATGCGTGTTAAGGGGATGCAGAGAGCGGGAAATCTAACTCTGTGCTTGAAATGCTCAAGATGAAATGACTTGTCCGCTGTAACGTAAAAAATCATTTGCCCGCCCGTTTACTTTGCGCTACAAAGTAAATCATGCCCACGCCGCCCTCCCTTCAGACCACCGCACTCGACCACCTCCGCGTGATCCGAACGCTTATGGAACGCTCCAACATCTACCGCGCGGTATCAGCACCGGCAGCATTGATCGGCGGGTTGCTCTCGCTCGGGGTTGCCATTTACGGCATCAGCCAAAACCTCTTGAGCAAGAGGTTTGGCAATCACGAGTTCTTCTTCGCATGGCTGGGCGTGCTGGTGATCACCACCATCATCAATCTCTTCCTGCTCATGCGTGAGGCCGGCAGCAAGGGACAGCCCTTCATCACCGATGGCTTGCGCATGGCCCTGCGCGCGATTGTTCCGCCGATGCTCACTGGCGGAGTGTTGGGCGGCTGCATGATATGGTTGAGTCACGACATCGCCTTGGGTGCCATCGTCTGGGTGCTCTGCTACGGCCTCGCCCTGCAGGCCACCGTGAGTTTTGCGCCACGCTCAATCATTGTGCTGGCCCGCGCTTTTCTCATCACCGGCCAGGTGCTGGCAATTGTATTCTTTCTTCAAAATCAACACGGCATGTCCAAATGGAAGGAGGATGAAGCCTCGTTCACTCTCGGACTGACCTTCGGATTGTTTCACATCATCTATGGTATCGCGGTCTTCTTCAGCAAACCAAAGTCGAACGAGTGATCCAGGCCCCCGATGATTGACTTCTCCCAACTCGACCGCGTGATTCATGAGAAAGGACGCCTGTCCATCATGTCTCTGCTGGCCGCGCGCAGCCCTTGGGGCTTTCAGGATTTGAAAAGCGAGCTGGACATGAGTGACGGCAATCTGATCACCCATCTGCGCACTCTGGCCAAGGAAAATTATGTGCGTGAAGACAAGACAACCGCCCTGAATTCTGACCGGCCCCGCACCACATACGAGATCACCTCCGCAGGCCGCATTGCCTTCAAGGGCTATATCAAAGTGCTGGAGGCCATCGTCAAGCACAGCAAACCTCAATGACCCCTTTTTTGTCCCATAGCTTTGTGACACAAAGTAAAACCCCCAAACCTAAAAAACAACATGAACATACACCTCGCTCAACATCACGGCATGTGCTTCGGCGTCCGCGACGCCCTGCGTGCCACTCATAACGCCGCCAAGGCCGCGCCCGTAACCATCCTCGGGCAGTTGGTCCACAACCCTGTCGTGGCTCATCACTTGCGGACACTCGGTGTGAGGCACGGCAGTCTGGAAGCCCCCCAAAACAGCAGCACGCGCAACGTCATCATCACGGCTCATGGTGCCGCCAACCATCAGCGGGCCGCATTGAAAGAAGCAGGGTTCAATGTGACCGACACCACCTGCCCCCTGGTTCGCAAGGCGCATGATGCGCTGGCGTCGCTCGTGGCAGCAGGATACTTCCCCGTCGTTATCGGCCAGGCATCACATGTGGAAGTGCGCGGATTGACCGGGGATTTCCCGCAGGCCGTGGTGATCCACGACGAGGCGGACATCGCCGGTGTGCCTTTTCATCCGAAAATTGGCATCATCAGCCAGACCACCCAGCCAGTCATGCGCGCGCTTCATCTCGTCGATGCGCTCAAAAAATTTCATCCGCTGGCCGAGATCCGTTTCATGGACACCATCTGCCATCCGACCAAGCAACGCCAGCACGCTCTGGAGGACTTATGCCGGCGATGCGACACCATTGTCGTCATCGGGGGGCGCAACAGCAACAACACCCGCCAGCTCGTCGAGACCGCCACCCGGCTCGGCTGCACCGCGCACCAGGTGGAGCACCCCGCAGATGTAAAGGTTGCATGGTTTGCCAAAGCTCAAAACGTGGGGGTAACCGCTGGAACATCCACGCTGGATGAAACAGTCCGTGCCGTTCTCGACCGCCTCCAATCTATCACCTTTGAACAAAAACCCCGCAGCCGCTGGGCCGCCATGTTCGGCAACAAACTCTCCCTCTCTTCCAACTCCTAACCCTATGAACACCCATATCTGGACCCAATACTTCATTAAAAATCGCAACCGCTTCACGGAGCCGGACATGCCCTTGAACAGCTCCGGCCTGCCTGATTCTGTCAGGCTTCCGCTGGTTCGTTCGCTGGCTATTTTTCAGCTCGGAGAGTCCGGCGGCGGCACCCGGCTCATGCATTATGTGCGTCGCGTCGTAAACTCTGAGCAACTCGCCGGGTATGAACACTCAGTCGGTCTGTTTATCGAGGAGGAACAGTATCACTCGCGCTTGCTGGCGAGACTCGTGAATTATCTCGGCGCAGAATGCCTGACCAAACAGTGGACCAATTCGATTTTCCGCTGGTTGCGTAATCATTTCGGCGTGGAGTTCAACATCCAGGTGCTGCTCATCGCTGAACTCATCGCCGAGGCCTATTTCGGTTCGCTCTACCGCAAGTCATGCGACAAGGCATTGCGCACCTGCTGCCACAAAATTCTCTCCGATGAAATGCGGCACATCGCATTCCATGCGGAATTTTTGCGGGAGCGACTGGAAGGCAACCCCCTCTGGAGGGCGGACGCTCTGGCGCGGACAGTTCAGATTGATTCATCTCGCCACCTGCGCGGTCGTGGCGTGGGATCATCGCAAGTGTTTCCGGGCCATCGGCTTGAAGCCTGCGGAGTTCGCGCACATGGCGCTCAAGGCGGGGGCGCGATTCCTTCGTCGGTTGGAGAGGCCCCACACTCTCTGGATGGCTCGGCCTGCCATGGCGGGAACGCGGGCCTGACAAAAACTTGCCGCTGGAGCGGGATTCATTCAAATTTATTTTGCGCGTGGGACATCAGCACTAAGTTTCACAGACACACGACGTTAATGATTTGAGTCCCCGCTCCAGCCCATGAAAAAATTCTGCATTGCCATCCTGTTCATTTTTCCCGCACTGATCCATGCCCAAGTGCTGACGCCGCCCGCAGTCACGCCGACAACGGAAATGAAAACTCCGAGCCCGCCACCCGCAACAACATCAACTGCGGATGCGCAGAAACTCACGGCGGAACAGACCGCGAACATTCTCAAGCAGCTCGACCAGATCGACGGTGCCATCACAAAGAATCGCGATACCACGCTTGGCGGAGCGCTCGCTCGTTGCATCAAGGCCGAATCGAGCCAGAAGGACACCCTTGACCTCTATCTGGCTTGTTACAGAATCGAGCACTTCGACAAACTGAACTTGACCACCAAAGACTTCACCGACTGGGCCAAGAACAACGAAGAAAAACTTAAGGACATCGAGTTCCTCTACGGACTCTGGCTCCAGCTTGAGTATCT
>JAYVZW010000268.1:0-5230 GCA_043783015.1 Verrucomicrobiota bacterium | reverse complement strand
GATTGACTGGACGCTCTTTGCCTCGGTTTTCGAGCGCCTCCCCAAGGCCGAACCCAAAGGGTTGGGCGGAAGACCCGCCTTTGCGCCCGCCCTGATGTTCAAGGCCCTGATCATCCAGAACCTTTACCAACTCAGCGACCAGCAACTGGAGTTTCAGATCACCGACCGTCTGAGCTTCAAGCGCTTTCTCGGACTCACCGACGCGGACAAGTCGCCGGACGAGAAAACCTTTTGGGCTTTCCGCGAGGCGCTGACCCGGAATGAACTCATCGAGCCGTTGTTTGCCCTCTTTCACGCGGCGCTTGAAACCAAGGGGATGTTCGCCCGCAAAGGCCAGATGGTGGACGCCACCTTTGTCGAGGTGGCGCGGCAGCGCAACTCGCGCTTTGGACAACGCCACGATCAAGGCGGGCGGGGTGCCGGAAGGGTGGAAGGACCAGCCGCAAAAGGCTCGGCAGAAGGATGTTGACGCGCGCTGGACCAAGAAGAATGGCGAACGCTATTATGGCTACAAGAACCATGTGAAGGTGGATACCCGCAGCAAGCTGATCGAAGACTTCACGGTCACGGCAGCCTCGGTTCACGACAGCAATGCCTTGGAGGAACTGATCGCGGAGGGAGCCCCCACGACCTATGTGGACAGCGCCTACACCGGAGCGCGGTGTGAGCAGATATTCGCGGAGAGAAAAGTGCAGGCCAAGCCCATCGAGCGGGCCTATCGGAACAAACCTCTCAACGGCAGCCAGCAGAGAAACAACCGGGCGCGCTCGAAGATCCGGGTCCGAGTGGAACACGTCTTCGCGACCATGCGGATGTGCATGAGAAGCGCGTGGAACCGGTGTATTGGCCTGAGCCGGAACCGGGCGATGATCTCAATGACAAACTTGGTCTACAACATGGTGCGCTTCGAGCAAATCGAGCGCCTTGGACTCAAGAACTGGAGGGCGGCATGACGCACATGGGAAAACGACACGGAATCCTAACACGGAACGCCTGTTTTGCCGCCCTTGCCACGCCGTGCAATGCTCCGGCCCTAGTCCTTCGGGCACCCAGCTTTCCTTAGCTATCTATATGCAATGCCAGATGCTGGCAAATGTGGGTTAATAGAGGTTCCCTATACTCCAGCTTCGCCGAGCAGCTACAGCGGGTCGATTACCGTCAATTCCGATGCCGTGAGCGGCACATCCACCATTCAGGTTTCGGGCACGGGAACCGATCATCCGCCGAATGCGCCTGCTAATCTTTCACCGGCCAGTGGAACAACCAATCAGCCGCTTATCGTTGCCTTGCAATCCAGTGCTTTCAGCGATCCTGATGCGGGCGATACCCACGCGGCCAGCGAATGGATCATCCGTCGCAGTTCCGATAATGTTGTTGTTATTGATAGCGGCGAAGACAGCTCTCATAAGACGAGCCTGCCTGTTTCGACCGGATTGAATTACAAGACGGATTATATCTGGCAGGTGAGATATAAGGACAATTGGGGAAGCTGGAGTGATTATTCAACGACAACGAGCTTCACGACTCAACAGAAACCGGTTAGCTCCTTCGTTCCTTATCAAGGAAGTTACTCGGGAGTCATCCAGACCGGCACGTCTTCCCATACACTGTCCGGCCTCATCACGATCAACGTCACCAGCACAGGAGCATTTACCGCCTCCTTCAATTTCGGCGGCCAAATCTCCAGCTTGCGCGGTGTGTTCCGCAACGATGGGACATTTTCGGGATTGATTTTGCGCAAGGGATTGTCGCCACTCACGCTGTCGCTGACGCTCGATACCACCAATGGCACGAATGCGATCACCGGCACCGTTTCCGATGGTGTCACCACGGCGACGCTCACGGCGGATCGAGCCGCTTATTCAAAGACGATTCCCGCTCCCGCAGAAAAAGTCGGCTTCTACACGGTGTTAATGCCGTCCGACCCGGCACATCCCGAGGCGACCTCACCGCAAGGCACGGGATACGGAACGCTCACCGTGGATGCCACGGGAGCAATTCGTTTCGCTGGGGTCTTGGGCGACGGGACAAAGGCCAGCCAGGGAACCAGCCTGACGGCGGATGGAACATGGCCGTTTTATGTCGCGCCGTATAAATTGGGCGGTTCCATTTCGGGACGGATTGCGTTCCGCAGCGTGTCGAATGTGAGTGACTTTAATGGAACATTGAACTGGTTCAAGCTCGCGAATCCAACCGATGCACTGTATCGCGCGGGCTTCTCCGGGCAGATCAGCCTCATCGGTTCGCGCTACACGATGCCGCCAATCGGAACGCGCGTGCTGTTTGCGAACACGGGAGGGACAGCCACATTCACGATCACCGGGGGCAATTTGAATCCGTCGGCACCGCAGGAAAAGCTGTTCCTTTCCACGTTGAACACGGTATCGCTCGTTTCTGGTCCGCCGTTCACGATGAAGCTCACGCTGACGACCGGTGTCTTTGCGGGCACGTTTGCCGATCCGGGCGGCATCAGGCCGCGGGCGTTCGGCGGTGTCCTTTTCCAAAAGCAAAACCTCGGCGCGGGACTCTTCCTCGGTAATGGGCAGACCGGCTCGGTGAATCTCACGCCGCAGTAGCTCCAGGGCATCTTTGACTCGTTCCCAAGCTGGCGGGCTTGCGAACGCACGCAACCACGAAACTGCCCCGTCGTGGAGAAGGACTGCCTGCGGGTCTGTCTTCGATTCTGTTTCGCAAGCGTGTTCCGTCCTTCAACGCCGCACCCGCCGCCGAAAATGAGCCGAGACAAACAGGGCGGTCAGGAATGACCGCCCTCCGTGAGAAAGGATTCCGTGCTGCCCGGAGGGATGGCATTCCAGCCGTCCCCATTCCATAAGAGCCGCTTGCCGCCGCCGTCAGCGGCTGCTATTTTGCCGCCATGAGCACGCTCACCGAAATCGAAGCCGCCGTGGAAGCGCTGCCGCGCCCGGAGCAGGAGGTTCTTTACGCGCATCTTGCAGTGCGTTTGGAAACTTCATCCGTGCCGCGAGATTCGCGGCTGGCGGCACTCGGTGCGCTGCAAGCTCATCTTGGCCTTGACGCGCGCAAGAGTGTTGAATGGCAGGACGCCGTGCGCGAAGCCCGGCGTTGAGAGTCCCGGCGATGTTGCATCTGGACACCAACTTTCTCATCCTCGCGCTCCAGCGCGGAACGTCCGAGGAAACGAAATTGCGTGCATGGATCGGAGCAGGTGAATCTCCCGGCATCTCAGCAGTGGCTTGGGCGGAGTTCTACTGCGGGCCTCTGGATTCGCGCGACAAGGCGCTGGCACGGGTGCTTTTCCCGGTCGTGGAACCTTTGTTGCCGGCGGACGCCGAAAAAGGCGCGGAGTTGTTTAATTTGACCGGCCGCCGCGCGCGGTCGCTGGCGGATTGTCTCATCGCCGCTGTCGCCATACGCTGCGGAGCACAGCTCGCGACGGGAAATCATGCAGATTTCCAGCCATTCGTTTCACATGGATTAACGCTTGCGTAAACATCCTT
Organism: Verrucomicrobiota bacterium; assembly: GCA_043783015.1. Taxonomy (GTDB): domain Bacteria; phylum Verrucomicrobiota; class Verrucomicrobiia; order Verrucomicrobiales; family Verrucomicrobiaceae; genus VFKE01. Next base: position 1,751 of record JAYVZW010000268.1, on the reverse strand, counting down.
AGAATTTCGACCCGGTCCCAAGCTGGCGGGCTTGGGAACGCAACCACGAAATTGCCCCATCGTGGAGAAGGACTGCCTGCGGGGCTGTCTTCGATTCTGTTTCGCAAGCGTGTTCCGTCATTCAACGCCACACTCGCCGCCGCCGAAATGAGCCGAGACCGATGGGGCGGTCAGGAATGACGGCCCTCCATGAGGAAGGATTCCGTGCTGCCCGGAGGGATGGCATTCCTGCCGTCCCCATTCGACTCATTCCCAAGCTGGCGGGCTTGGGAACGCGACATGCCGGTGAGAAGCTCTCTGCTTCATGGCGGGAGATGGAGAGAGAATGGAACGGTTGGCGGAAGCGGAAGAGGCGTCAAGAGTTGGCGCAGGGACAAAGAGGCAGCTTGCGGATTTACGCTTCGGCCAATGCCCGGCGGGCGACCCCCCCGGCCTCATGCGCGCCGCGCAACAGTCCCTCGATACTGAGATGGTAGTCGAGCAAGGGCCAGTGAATGCCGCGCCCGGCTCCGCAGGGTTTCCATGTTTTGATCTGCGTTTTCGTGGCGTGAAAAAGTGTGGGATACCAGCTCAACGGAGCCTGGATAATCCGCCCGTCCTCCAGCGTGACGCAGAGGTATTCCGCCTGAAATGCGACGGAGTTAACTTTTGCGATCGAAGAACTCATGCCATTTTTCGAGGAATTTGGTTTGATGGTTTTCAACGATTTTTTCCGTCGCGCGCAATTCGGCAACTTTCAGGTTCTCGGCATACGCAAGGCGCACTGGCTGGAGCCAGAATTTGACGGTGCCGTCTCCCTTGTCAGCGTGAACATGCGGCGGCTCGCTGCCTTCCTCGGCGTAAAAATAGAATGCGAATCCTTTTTCACGGTGAATGGGTGGCACATGCGGAAAGTTACTGGCGGGGAGGATTTTCGCAAGAGTGTTTCGTCCTTCAACGCCGCACCCGCCGCCGCCGAAAGGAGTCGAGACCAATGGGGCGGTCAGGAATGACCGCCCTCCGTGAGAAAGGATTTCGTGCGGCCCGGAGGGATGGCATTCCTGCCGTCCCCATTCCATAAGAGCCGCTTGCCGCCCCGTGAGCGGCTGCTCTTTTCGACTCGTTAGCTGGCGGGCTTGGGAACGCAACCAGGCCGGGGAATGGAGCGGAGCGACATAGCCTGCCGTCGGCAGCCCGAAGGGTGGCCGTGGCTACGGCCAGCAACCTGTGCTTCGCGGCGGGCGGCGGTGTCTGCGGATTCCGCAAACTACCCGTCCCTGCGCGAGAAATCGGCATTGATTTTCCAACCTGCGCGGCTATGTTCCGGCCATGCAAACTTTGACTGCGATGTTGCATCGCGGAGAACCGGATGAAGGGGGATTCTGGGCGACATGCCTCGAAGTGCCCGGCGCAAACGGACAGGGCGAGACGAGCGAGGAATGCCTGAAAAATCTCGCCGATGGCGTCAAGCTGATCCTCGAATTGAACGAGGAGGAAGCCCTGCGGGATGATCCTCACGCGGTGAAGACGAGCCTGGCTCTGGCGTGAAACGTCGCGAACTGGTGAGGCATCTTGAATCCCACGGGTGCCAGTTTCTCCGCGAAGGCGCGAGTCATTCGATTTACACGAATCCCGCCAGCGGTGTGAGGGAAGCGGTGCCGAGACATTCTGACATCAAGCGACACCTCGCGCGAAGCATCTGCCGCCGCCTGGGAGTGGAAGTGCCGAAGGGAGCCTGATTCATTTTTTCGTTCGACGGTGAGGGCGAAAAA
>JAYVZW010000267.1:0-5234 GCA_043783015.1 Verrucomicrobiota bacterium | reverse complement strand
TCTATGAAATGATGGGCTGCATCGCCTGTCACAGCGTTGACGGCACCGTCTATGGCAAAGTCGGCCCCAGTTGGAAAGGCTTGTATGGCAGCGAGCGCCTTCTGGCTAAAGGCGGTGACAAGGCTGTGGCTGATGATTTCTATATCAAAGAGTCCATCATCAATCCCAGCGCAAAGGTTGTGAAGGGCTACGAAAAGCTCGACGCGGGGATGCCGATCTACAACGGTGTGCTCAACGACTCGCAGATTGATTCTTTGATTCTGTTCATCAAGTCACTGAAGTGACCATCAATTAAGCGATGGATTCTCCGGCATCCGGGCCATCAGTCTGTAGTAAGGTCCTAGATCATCGAGAATTTCCCGCCAGAGTTCTGCTGGTTCCTTGCTAGTCAGAACTTCCTGCTGTGGCGGGCAGGTGATCCACGACTTGTGCTCGAGTTCGTTCTCAAGCTGTCCTTCCGACCAGCCGGTGTATCCGACGAAACTGCGAACCATCCGGCCTTTGCCAAGTTCCTTCATGGCCTGCTCAGTGGAAAGATGAGTCTGGCAGCGTAGCCCACCTTTTTTTGGACTCCACTCGAGCAGGGCAAACGAGAGTTTGTCGGTGCCGACGGGACCGCCGAGATAGACCGGCAAATTTGCCAGCGCGCCCAGATCCCTGTCCGGCAGCAAATCAGAAACACATTTTTCCAACGGCCGGTTCAAGATGTATCCGAACGCCCCGTCGCCGCTCGTGTGCGCGGCCAGCAAAAGAACCGTGTGGAAAAAATTCGGATCACGCAGCGCGGGCGAGGCCAGCAGCAGTGAGCCGGATAATGAATCGGATTTGCCTGGCTCCACGTTCATATGCATGTTAGATAAATCAATATTATCGCATAAACCATGCCGGGGCAAGCGCGTCATCAAACAAACCTGATTGCCTTTCGGCCCCCATTCTGCAAAATCCAACGATGCAGGAACTGGAAATACATCTGAAAGAAGGCCGTGAACTCTCGCCCTCACAAGTGCGGGAGGCTGCTGCGTTTCTCATCGATCCCCAGCCTGCCGCGGAGCGAAAGGCGGCGCTGCTGCGCGCGCTCTCGGTGAAGGGTGAATCACCGTCGGAGATCGCAGGATTTGTCGAGGAATTCCTGCGGCACGCCGTGGAGCCGGGTATTGATCAAGGCATAATGCCGGGCCCGGTGCTTGATGTCGTGGGAACGGGCGGTGACAAGCTCAATCTCTTCAATGTGTCCACCACTGCCATGTTTATTCTAGCCGCTGGCGGCGTGTGTGTGGTGAAGCACGGCAACCGTGGCATCACCGGAAAGAGCGGGGGAGCAGATGTGCTGGAGGCGCTGGGTGTTAAGATTGATTTGGAGGCGAATAAGCTTGAGAGGTGCGTCCGCGAAGTCGGAATCGGATTTATCTTTGCGCCCCTGTATCATCCCGCTTTCAAGGCGGTGGCCGGAGCCCGCAAGTTGCTCGCTGCCGAGGGACGCCGCAGCATTTTTAATTTGCTTGGTCCTTTGCTGAATCCTGCGCGTCCGGCGCATCAACTGGTCGGAGTTTACGACAAAACACTAGTGCCCGTTTTTGCGGAAATATTGCAACGTCTCGGTCGCAAATCAGCTTGGGTGGTTCACGGCGAGACCGATGACGGTCGCGGCATGGACGAGCTTTCCACGTTGGGGAAAAACATCGTCGCCAGCATCGCAAACTCCAGCATCAGGACGACGACACTGGATGGCACCACTCTCGGCTTTGCCAAGGCGCAAATCAGTGATCTTATCGGTGGTGATGCCCATGAAAACGCCGAAATCTTGGAAGGCATTCTCGCGGGTCGCATCAAAGGCCCCAAGCGCGATCTCGCAGTCCTCAATGCCGCCGCCGGTTTCGTCATCACAGGCAAAGCCACGAATATCGCGCAGGGTCAAATTCTGGCGGAAGAATTGCTGGATCGCGGAAACGCGCATGTGAAACTCCGGGCGCTGGTTGATTGGTATTGAGGTGGCGCTGCTGATTTAATTGAGCGGTCAATGAATTCGGGATAAAGGCATTCATGACGACACTCAACCTTAGAAAGAACATGCCACGCACCATGCTGGCGGCGGACGTATTTTTTTTGAGCAACCTGTCCCAGGCAGGATTGCAGGAGGGCGTTGCTGCTTATGAAGCCGGCAATGTTCATCTGGCGTTAAAGGAATTTCGCTCTGCGGCTGAAAAGGGTGACTCCGATTCCCAATACAATCTGGCATTGATGTATGAGCGCGGTATCGGCGTTGGTAAAGATGAGAAAGAAGCGCTTATTTGGTATCGGAAATCCGCTGAGCAGGGCAACTCGAATGCGCAATTCAATCTGGGCGTGATGTATGAAAATGGTCACGGCTGTGACGTTGATTTTGCCCAGTCTCACCTGTGGTATCGCAAGGCTGCGGTGCAAGGCGATCCGCTTGCCATCGGCAATCTCGGTATGTTGTATCTGCGCGGCCAGGGAGTGAAGGAAGACAAGGTGGCGGCAGTCGCGCTGCTCTTACGGTCAGCGACCATGGACAGTTCCCCGGAAAACTTTGCCAAACAGAATCTCGCCAAGTCCCAGGGACTAACCCCGGAAGTCGTGGCCGAAGCGCAGAAGCTGGTAATAGAAATGAGCAAGGCCAAAGACTTGTTAACACCCTTGGATGGATATTTGAAAAACACGACCACCAAAGCCGCACCGGAATTGAAATAAGAACTAAGGATGACTAACTGATGAGCCTCCGTGCGGTTGGCCGCGCCAATGCTTCCAAATCATCACCATCGCGGCCGTGTCCAGTTTGCAATACTGGAGAAGCGCCTTGCGCCAGGCTTCTTTTCGTTCTGGCACCAGCGACGATGGTCCGTATAGAAGCTCTTGATAAGCTCTTACTGCACCGGTGCCCTCCCGCACGGCATCCGCCCCCTCGTCCTCGGGGTCGCCGTCCCCAATGGCCAGGTCAGGCAGTGTTTCATAGGGATTGACCGGCTTTCCATCGGATCCTTCCCGGTAATAGGATGAGAATTCAGGCTGGCTCCAGATTGTGGCATTGCTCTCCCAGACGGCGGGCAGCACATACTTGATGGACAGACGACCCTTCATCGCCGGATGGAAGTAATGTTGTTTGGCCATGTCGCAGAGATCAACCACCTCCAGCCCCTTCACGTCGCGCGAATGGATCATGGCGTCGAGCCAGAATCGCAGGGCATCGTCACCCTGCTGATAATATTCCATTTGCTGAAGAATATCCTTCAGGGCGTAAATCTCGAACTTACTCCAGATGTAAACCGTCCCCTTCACGGGAACCTTTGCGGCGAGAGTTCTAACAAACTCAATGTTCGGGTAAGTGTCCTCAACGTTGATCCATTGGGCATGTTCAACAGGCGCACCCGGTTCGCGGATCCTGTGGCAGCTCCATTGGAAACATGCCTGCTCGTAAGGCCTCATGCCAGCGTGATACGGGATCGCAATTCGAGAAGCCTCGAAGTCGATGAAGTGCAGCGGGTATTCGTGTGCAGCCAGCAACCCGGACAACTCGGGGCTGCGGAATTCCTCGTTGCGGAGCGTGTATTCCCTTTGCAGCAGTTGTCTTTGTGCGACGGGTCCGACTTGTCCCCTGGCATCGGTGATGTCACTTTCTGGAACGTCGGCAAGACCAGCCTGGCCCCTGGCGAGCAAGCCTTGCACGACCGGAGCCCCGCGTCCGCCAAGATTTCCGACGTGGTAGTAATCAAGGACGTGAGGCGATGCCGTCGCCAGTTCGCCCCAGCATTCGGCAAAACCGTTGGGTGATTTGTCGCTCACGCGGAACTCACATTTGGCGCATTTGATTCCAATGGCAGGAGGCGCCTTGATCTCGCCGCATTTTAGATCGTTGGCAAAATGGTCGGCCTCTTGTTCCAGTTCCGGCAGCAGAAGCTCCACCCATTCGGAAACATCAATAAAGGCCAGAAAGCTGTCTCTCACGGCCGCCTCCGCATCACCGACAAATGCAACTGTCGGGCGAAGCATTTTGGCGCCGACATCCTTGGGCGCGTCAGTAAAGACGAAGTGTTTGTGCAGGAGATCGATGCTCGTGGTCTTGCTCTTGTCGGGCATGCATAGGAACGCTGCGAATGACAGATCAGGATACAAACGACGGAGCACGAGAGTTTGGAAAGCCACCTCCTCCAGATAGGGCCTCCAACTGGCCCTGATACCATCTCGGGACATGAACACATCCGTCATATCACGGGTGGTATCGATGCTTTTGGCCTTGACCTCAATGATCCGCACGGCGCGGCCTTTGCGCTCCAGAATGTCAATTCGCGCCAGAAGCTTGCCGGCAATGAAAGTCGGTTCAAAGATAACACTTTGATCATTGGCAAAGGCTTCAGTGCTGTGGCGGGCTGCATCCTCCACTCCGGAGTTGAAGGGCATTTCCCTTCCTTGAGGAAAATGAAGATGCGCCAGCGCCTCCACCATGAACCCTCCGTCGGCAAGGAAGGCCAGATACTCATCGTCCTCCCGTGTCGTCGGATACTTGCGCTTCCGGTAGTAGAGTTTGGTTGCGCAGGTCTGCGCGACTTTGAAATCGGATTTGGTCAGGAGCACAAGCTGGGAGGGGGGCGTGGGAGGTGGTTGCTAAACATGAATTGCACATGTTCTGTTTTATGGCGAATTATTCCCCCCGCATTGCAGGGTAACAAAAAAGTTACTTATAGGGTTGAAACTCGCCGCCGTGCATTTCAATCATGGCCAGGTGTTCGCCCTGGCCTTCATTTCACACGCTGAATACTCAAAAGACCGCTGGAAAGGAAAGCTATGAAAACCGTCACTGAAAACATCGTCTTCAAGTCGCTGCCCCGCGACTACTCCGCTCTTTGCCGAAATGTCTGGCTCCCGCGTCCGATTCGGGACAAGGCGGAGTATCAGGCCGCGCTGGATGCGCTCGCCCCGCTCTGGGGACATGAGAAGAACATGAGCCGCGATCAGGCGGACTGGTTCGCTCTCGTGGCTGACTTGGTGGCGGAGTGGGAGGATGCCCATGACCGGAGCAAGGCCGCACCTCTGTCACTATCGAAACGCCTGACCGGCTTGTTGGATGCCCACGGCATGACTGCCGCCGATCTGGGCCGCCTGCTTGATCTGGAAGCCAGCATGGGCAGCAAGATCACCAACGGCACGCGCCAGCTTACCGCCGCCCACATCCGCAAGCTCTCCGCTCACTTCGCGCTGCCTGCGGAATATTTTTTGGTGCC
>JAYVZW010000266.1:0-5264 GCA_043783015.1 Verrucomicrobiota bacterium | reverse complement strand
GAGTGCCTTGGCGCTGGTGGCTGGTTTTTGTGCAGCCTTGGGGAGCGGAGCAGGCGGCTGGGGCGGCGTGGTATCCAGCGGCCATAGGTTGGCGAGGTATTTGACAAGGTTAGTTGTGCCGGTGCCGTTGTAATCGGCCTGGGCAAGATCCGGGTCCGCCAGACTGAACCCGTAGTAATCCTTCCACACATCCGGGATGCCATCATTGATGGTGGAAAAGTTCAACTGCTCCGGAGTGTAGAGCGAGGGATCAAAGTAACTCGCAGGGGACGGTGCATTGCTTACCACGCCATTACCACTACCGCGCGTATGACTGGTAATGAACAAGCCAATAAGAGCAAGCATCAGCAATGCCAGCATGTAATGGCGCAGGGAGTGGAAGACTGGGGAACGCAGCAGACGGGACATGGGAGGCGGAGTTCGCGGACTGTGACATATATAGAACAAACGTCAAGGCGATATCGGTAAGCTTGGCACCATATTGTCAGTGCAGCACGGCCCCGCCAAGCGCGATGACAAAAATGCGCTCCCGGAATTGCGGGACGTATTGCAGGATGCCTCTGAGGTCTTCAAATTTCATGGAAACAAACAAAATGCCAAATGGCGCAAGACACAAGCAAGTTCAAGCAGTCCGGATAAACAACGCTGAGAAACCTGCTTGTTCAAAATGACGATCACCTGTGAGCGCTTCCGTGATGTTCTCATCTTCCATGATCACGAACGAAGTGCAGTCCGTCAGCGACCATTCCTTGTCCTGCCGCCTGGCGTAAAGATCAAAGCCGCGCCACAACAAGCTTTCGCTCACTTCCACGACACGCATGGAACCGTTTGCTTTCAGATCGTGCAGGAATTCAGCACACAGCTTGCGATCTCCTGCCCTGCTCAGGCCATCGGCAAGTTCCAGCAGAATGAAACTGGACGTAACCATTTCCGTCCCGGCATGTTCATCAAACCATCTCGCCGTGGCCTCGTGATCAGCATCGCGCCCGCTCAAGTGTGCGATAAAAAAATGCGTGTCTGCAAAGACCGGCTTTATCAGCCTTTCTTCTTGGGCGTGCCATGTATGTAGTGATCATGCTCGGCGGCAAAATCTTCCGGGAGATTTTTCGCGGCACCAATGTATCGTCGCATCCATGACTGAGACTTGGCAGCGTTCTGCACAGGCGTTTCGATGGCCTGCACCTCCACCGCCGCGCCATCTTCCAGATCGATTCCGGGAGGCAGGGCGATGACGCCATTATACACTTTGGCAATGAAAGTCATGATGGCGAAGATATGGCACCTGGCAGTCTCGTGCAATGATTACCTCAGGCCCGCTCCCGGAATTGCGGGACGTATTGCAGGATGCCTCTGAGATCTTCGAATTTCATGATCGCACAGATTCAAGACGACAAGACGACAAGACGACAAGACGACAAGACGACAAGACGACAAGACGACAAGACGACAAGATGCAAGTGTTGCCTGCTTCCCTTACTTCGACTTGCGCAAGAAAACCCACACCGCAACAACCATTCCCACGATGACCATAAGCAACCACACGAGCGTTCTTTGCGATGTTGGTTCATAAGGCGCATCTGGTGTGGCAGGCTTAGGTGCGTTCGATTTCTTCGCTTGAGTAGGATTCGCAGAGCGCGCGAATGGATCAGCGTCAGACCGCTTTGGTGTTGCCTCTGTTTGTGTCTGATCTCTAATAGTGGCAATGACCGCCATCGCTCCTTGGACAACATTAGGAAAGTTGTTGCGCAATTTAGGAAGTGTTCCGTCATCTTTAACTGGATTTGAGGCCACATATTCCTCAAGCAATGCGAGCACCTCAGGTCTGAAGTCATGCTTTTTTGTGATGGCTTCTAACGCCCTCACTTCTAGGTAAGAGCACGCACCGAAGAGACATTCGCGATAGAGTGCAAGAAGATCGCTTGGAGACTGCGGAACTGAGTCAAACTTTTCCAATGCGATGAGACGATAAACAGGATTCGGGCTTTCATGTAGCCTTTTCCACACTTCTTTTGAAGGAGCTGTCTCCAGTATCGATCCTGGCCAGTAGCCCAACGCCACCTGAAGATCCAAGATGTCCGCCGTTGTGACGGAACTTACGTTCGATCTAGATGCCAGCAATTCGAATGCGTGCTGCGGATTCACTGCGAAAGCGAGTTCCCAAAGCCATGCATATGAAATCATGGAGACCGCTGATGCTTCATTTTCAGCGAGAAGACCTACTTCCCAGCCAGAGTCCATGCCCGACATAAAGCCATCCCCGTTGTTCGCAATCACTTTTGGTAGCTGCATACGCCCCACTGGGGCGTCCATAGACCACTGGACTTCTGGAACTTGATCCCGATAGCGCGAAACAAGGTCATCAAACCATTTCTGATCGCTCTTGAGCCAAATCTTAAAATCATTGCTTAGAGGCCTTTCGATGTGCCTGCCGCTTCGCTTTTCGATGGCCTCGATGATCGGCACAAGAACCTTATCTAAATTAGCAGTAGCATTCAAATCATGGGATTTTGATTGATAAGGGTCATAAACAGATTGCGAATAAGCAGAATCTTTGTAAGGCACGATGCCGATTAATAAGACTACAAGCAGCAGATCCAGCATTCTCATCGTGATGGGTCCGGCTTAGTAGATTTAAATGCAAGGTATGTTTTAATATAGGGACGCCAGAACATCGCAGAACTGTGGCCAGGCCCTTCGACCAAGACCTTCATCCCTGTGGTGCCGGGGTCATTGACGGCAAGGCCCACAGATGCGCCTCCGTCACAATGTAAAATTGTGAAGTCGGAAGCGCCTTTCTGTAGGTCAGCATGAACGGTTCCAACACCAAATTCAGAAACTACGAGCACTAGCAGTTTTTGAGTTCCCACTGTTATTCGAGCCACGAGAGTAAATGCCTTCTGGCTGCCCGCCATCAAAGTGTAGTCTGGGAGGCTGCCGCAGCCGTCATTGGTTGTTGTGGGAACATCGCCTGCCCCAGTAGCGAAGACACCAGCCCCACCATAGGCAAAATAGTTCATTTTGTTGCCGCCCACGATTGACATTTTAGAGGAACATGTTTGATCCCAATGTGTGCTGGTCACTGGATCAGTGTAAGCCCGAATGTATTGCTCACCGCGGTGTGTTTTAAAGAAGCCGCCATCATTAGTGTTGTCGAGACCATATGTTCCATTAATGATCGCTGTCATGGATTTCCATGATGCTGAAGTGCTGACGGCTGTGAGGCCCTTTAAAGCACCATTAGCAGCATTGACGCCATAGAGTTCAGTCTTGTTTTCAAGCATGACCACATACATCGAAATCTTCTACAATCCCGTGCGGCTCCACAGCGCACTGGACTACCAATCACCTGTGGAGTTCGAACAAAACATCCATCTCAACTAACCCAACTTCCCGCATCCACGTTTTCGAAGAAAGATCAGGCAGGGTGCTGCTGCGCCGGCACCCCATCCAAAGAGGGCGAAGGCGGTGCGGAGCCGGAGGAGGTGGCGGCAGCTTTGGCGGACTTTGGACGTTGCAGGAGAGTTTGGGAGGAGGCGCAGCTCCTCCCTACCGTTTCTTTTTTGATGGAGGATGCGGCTTGGTGCGTCGCCGTCTTCCCTGTTTTGATGTGATTGATCTGGTCTGCGATGCGTTTCCGGGTGGCGGCCATCTCCGGTGCATACTTGTCCTCGATCTCCTTCCGCGCCTTCGCTTCCGTTTGATCGAACCGCTTCTGCTCTTTCTCCGTGAACTTTTCCAGGAAGAGCAAGGAACACTTCACGCTGGCCCCGCTGCTGACGAAGGTGTCCTGCGGCAGGCTGATGACGGCGCGGAGGAAGGCGCGGTTCTCCACGAACTCGCGGACGAATGCGAGGGAGGGATTGTTGAAGATGCCCTCCGGCAGGACGATGCCGAGGCGGCCGCCGGGCTTGAGCAGGGACAGGCAGCGCTCGATGAAGAGAATTTCCGTCTTGGTCTTGCCGAGCCTCTTCGGCTTGTCGTCCTCGCCGCTGCCGCGCTTCGGCAACTCAAACAAACTGGCGATGGGCTTGCCGACGGCAGCCTCTGTTCGGGCAACCGCTTCACGATAGGGATCGCCGTAGATCTGCGCGTATTTTTTCTTGAGGTCTTTCCACTCGGAGTCATCCGGTAGCATGACGTGGTCGGAAGGTTCCACGTTCGCACCGAAGGGCGGGTTGGTGAGGATGAGGTCGAAGCGGTTCTCGAAGATGCCGTTGATGTTGTAGAAGCCATCCCAGTGATGCACGCCGCCGTGACCGTCTCCGTGCATGATCATGTTCATCTTGCTGGTGCGGGCCATGCGGTCGTTGGCGTCGCAGCCGTAGATGTGATTGTTGCTGAGCTGCCACATGCGGGAGTTCCCCACGCGCTGGTCAAGGTCGCGCTGGGTCTGCTCGTATTTCTCGCGCAGCGCGGCGGCTTTCTTCGGCGCGGAAAGGCTGCTGGTGGACGCGATCTTCCGGCGGTAGTCGCGATACTCCGCATCTGCGCTGGCATAAATCTGCTCCCGCACACGGGCGAAAAAGCGGACGAGGAAGCCGCCGGAGCCGCTGGCGGGATCGCATACTATGTCACCTTCCTTCGGGTCGGTCATCTCGATCATGAAGCGCACGATCTCGCGCGGGGTGAAGAACTGGCCGATCTCACCACGGAAGGTGCGACCAAGGAAACGCTCGAAGGCGATGCCTTTCACATCTTCGATGGTCTCGCTGAGGTTGTATTTCTGGAGCAGGCGCACGATCTCCTTCGCGGTGGCGATTTTGAGCTCGATGCGCTCGTCCGCTGCGAAGAGCTTGTCGTCCCGGTAGCTGTCGCGCAACCTGGCGAAGAGATCGTTCAGCGGGTCGTCACCAAACTGCTCCTCCATGACTTCGACTGTGAAGAGGTTTTTCTTCTGCTGCTTCCGGCGCATCTCCCGCTCGACATAGACTTTCACGAAGAGAATTTTAGCGATCTCATCGAACGCGGCGGCGGGGTCGAGCTTGTCGCGGTTGCGGATGACGTTGTGGCACTGGTGAAGGAGGTCGGCGAACTCGTCTTCCTTGAAGACAAGAAGCTTCGCGAGCAATTCTTCAATTTCCTTGTCCGTGACATCGGCACCGGGGATGTTCGCGACTTCCTCAAGGGACTTCGGCATCTTCTCGTGGAGCGCGCGCCAGTAGCGGGTCTCGCGGCTGTTGTGGGTGACGAAGAACTTGGCGTTGCTGAGCCGGGCGTAGTGATCGCCTTGTTCGTAGTCTTCGGCCTTGATGGTGATGTTGTCG
>JAYVZW010000265.1:0-15937 GCA_043783015.1 Verrucomicrobiota bacterium | reverse complement strand
CCGGACGACGGGCGATAAGTTGCTCGATGAGCTTCAGATTCGCCGGGTTATCTTCGACATAGAGCAGGAGCCGGGATCGTGAGTCTGCCCTGGCAGGTTCTTGATCATCATAAGTGCTCGCTTCATGGCAGGCTACTCCATGAGGATCCGTTTCGGAGTTCAGTTCAATCCAGAACACACTGCCGACACCAACGCTGCTTTCTGCGCCAATGGTGCCATCCATCAGCTCGACCAGACGCTTGCTGACGACCAAGCCGATGCCGGTGCCCTCTTCCCCGCCTGCCTCCTTCCCAAGCCGATTGAAGGCCTGGAAAAGCATTGCCAGCATTTCGGGGGACAACCCGGCACCGGTATCCCGGACGCTGATGCGCAGACGGCCGGCTGCGGTCAAAGAGCAGTCCACCACGACGGTTCCACCGCCCTTGTTATATTTAATGGCGTTGGAGAGGAGGTTGATCAGCACCTGCTTGATGCGCGTCCGGTCGCCCTTGATGAAACAGGATCCCTCAAACTTCGGAAAGGACATAGTTATGCCGCGCTTTTTCGCCTGGGGTTCGATCATGGCTTTGCATTCGATCAAGACTTCAGGCAACGACACGGGCTCCAGCGAAAGCGAAAGCCTTCCAGACTCAATCACGGCAAGATCTAGAATGTCATTGATCAATTCGAGCAGAAACCAGCCTGCATGAAGGATCTGGTCGATGCTCGCCTTTTGGGCAGGCGTTGGGACTGGAGAATCAGACTCCATGAGCTGGGCGAATCCGAGGATGGCATTGAGCGGCGAACGCAATTCATGACTCATGCTGGAAAGGAAATCAGACTTCGCCAGATTGGCTTTTTCCGCAATGGCTTTGGCCTTTTCCAGATCAACTGTATTTTCCTGCAACACCTGATCCCATCGTTTGCGTTCCGTGACATCGCGCGCGGCGGCGAACACGCCCTGGAGGATGCCGTCCCGATTATAAAAGTTGGTGGCGTTGTAAGATACCACGGTTTCTTTGCCGTCTTTTGCACGTGCAGTCAGCTCGTAGTCGGTCACCTTGCTTTCACTCAGCACCTGCTTGATCCCCGCCTCCGCCCGATCGGGATCGGTAAAGTAGTTCTTAAATGGGGCGCCGATCAACTCCTCACGCGAGCAACCGGTCAGCGCCGCCATCTGCTTGTTCACGTCGGTGATGATGCCTGAGGGATCGGTGGTCATCAACGCATCGATGTTGGATTCGATCAGCGAGCGCGTATAGAATTGTTGGTCGCGCAGACGCTGGTCAAGTTTCTCCTGTTCCGCTTCGACCTGCTTGCGTGCAGTGTTGTCGGTGCCGATCAAAAGATAGCCGATGATGCCGTTGTGATCGTGAACGTCACGCAGCGCGGTGACCGATACCACGGCGGGGAATCGGCTTCCGTCCTTGCGGATGTAAGTCAATTCATAAATGTCTTCAATTCCACGGGAAGCTTTGAAGACAAGAGCCTCGAAGCCGGGGGCAATCGTGGTGCCCAACTCTTTGCTCAACGCCGCAGCACGCGCGATCACTTCCTGGGGATCAGAAATTTCAGCCGGGGTGATTTTGTTCAGAACGTCGGAGGCAGCATATCCGAGCATGCGCTCGGCACCGATATTAAAAATCTGGATGACACCTTTTTCATCGGTGGCGATGCTGGAGAAATTGGCGCTGTTGAGAATGGCATCCTGCAACGCCCCCGTCTTCAATATGGCCTCGTTGCGCAAGACCTCCGTGCTGGCCCCCACCGTTACGGTTTCAACAGGGGGCGTGGGGTTGATTTCTAATGGCATCGGATGATCAAATGCGACCCACGACAAGAGACCTCAACAGTGTCATGACTTCAAGAGCGAAAGCTCCGTTTGGAAATGCTCACGAACCTTTGCTGCAATTTGATGGTAGGTCATTTTGTCCGCCGGTTCCACATCGACTCTGCGAGACGCCGGCCTTTCCTGCGAGAGGCGTTTCACGAATTCACCCTTGGCTTCTCCTGGCCCGAACACCAGAAGTGACTCTGCCTGATGGACGCCGGAAATAACTTCGTCGTAATACTTGTTAAGCTTGCTGGCAAATCTCCGGTCCCTTACGTCGTCGGCCATAGTCTGAAGCGCTTCATGGGGAACGGTGGACCGCTCACCATCGCGGCGACCAGGTTGTTTGTCCGCCTCGGACAGGATCACATTGGTTTCATCGCCTTTGTCAGTGAGAAAAACGATGACCGCGCGCTGATGATCGATCCACAATCCAATGTGCCTGTTCATGGCGATGAACGTGATTGCTTCCGTTACCTCTTCCTGGCATCGACCGCAGCCTTTTGAGCGTCGGACTCTGCTTCGGCTTTTTTCTTGTCCGCATCCAACTGGGCTTGCGCTGCGTCCTTGCTGGCTTCGATGTTTGCCTTGTCAACCTTGGCCTTAGTTTCGGTTTGCTTCTTGGCATCTGCGGCTGCGGCGTTAACGGCGTCCTTGCGATTTTCGATGGCGTCTTTGGTGGCGTTTTCTTGGGCTTCGATCGCTGACTTCTCCTTGTTGCAACTGACGAGGAAGAGAGATGAGAATGCGAGAATGGCCAGTGTAGTGTGTTTCATGATAATAGCTTTTGGGGGTTCAACGGCGGCTTTAGCAATGCGAGCCACTCAGTAATACAACATGTTGGTTACAGCCTTTAACCTCAATGGGGTCTAACCCTACCGGCTAAAGGATCGTCTGCTGCACACTGCTCTCGATGATGCCTGACGAGATGGCGTAGCGGGTGAGGCCGGCGGTGTCGTGAATGTTGAGTTTCTCCATGAGGCTCTGACGATGTTTTTCCACCGTTTTGACACTAATCTGCAGTTCGGTCGCGGTTTGCTTGTTGGCCTTGCCTTCCGCCACCAGTTGGAGGACCTCCATCTCCCGCGATGTAAGCAAAACAGACGCTTTCCCTGGCAGCTCACCCCGCTCATTGGCTTTTTTGTCGTGATACTTGCGACGTTGGGAAATGCTCGGACTGAAGCAAGTCTTGCCTTTGTGAACTTCGCGAATCGCCTCGGGCAGAATATGGGCGGCGGTTTGTTTGATCAGGTAGCCCTTCGCGCCAATGGACATGACCTGCTCCACATAGGCGTCATCGCTGTGCGCGGAGAGTATCAGCACCTTGGTGTTGGGCGCGTTTTGCAGAATTTGACGGGTCGCCTCCAGCCCGTTGAGCAGCGGCATGGCAATGTCCATGACGATGACATCGGGACAAAGCTGTGCGGCCAGTGTCACGGCCTGGCGACCGTTCTCCGCCTCTTCGACGACCTCAATGTCATGTTCCAGTTTCAACAAGGCCCGCAGACCTTCGCGGACAATGGTGTGGTCTTCGGCAAGCAGGACAGTGATGGTCTTCATGAGTAGAGAATACTAACTTTTAAGACGTTTTCTAATCTTTCCTGCAGGCACCTTATCGGTGTCCCCGGCGGGCGCTGAGCAGGACACAATCACTCCGCCGTCCTCCGCATTGCTCACCGACAACTTGCCCCCGATGATCCGGGCGCGATACTGCATGATGCGCAGGCCCATGCCGCCGTCCTTGAGTCTGTTGTCCGGCAATCCGGTGCCGTTGTCTTTCACAGTGAGCAGCCACGCACCGCCCCTCTTGCTCAGGTAGATGAGAATCTCCGTGGCCTGGGCATGCTTGCAGGCATTCTGCACGGCCTCCTGCGCGATGCGGAAAAGTTGGACCGATGTGATGGCATCCTTCGCGGGGGCCGCGGCATTCTCGTCGGCCTGCACCACACAGGAGATGCCGGACTGCTTCTCGGCGCGTTGCGCGATTTCTTCCAGCGCCGCCACCAGCCCGTATTGCTCGAGCTCGACCGGGTAAAAGCTCTTCGCCAAATCGCGGGCGTTGCCATGCGACTGCTCCAGCATGAGGCAAAGCCTGCTGGCTTCGCTAGCGCGTTTCGGCGATGATTTCGTCAGGGCTTGTGCCAGCACATGCATCATCATGCCGATGCCGGTCAGCTCCTGCACCAGTCCGTCGTGCAATTCCTGGCCGAGCCGCGCCCGCTCACTCTCGATGGTGCTGGCGATCTCGGTTTCCAGGCGTTTGCGTTCGTCGGCATCCGTGAGCAATTGTATGTGCGCCGCAGTCAGATCATGAGTGCGCTCTGCGACCAAGGCTTCAAGATGCACGGCGCGATCGGCCAGTTGCGCCTCGGCTTCGATCAATTCCTCCTGCGCCTCCATCATGTTGTGAATGTCGGTATTGGAGCCGATCCACATGGTGATCTTTCCCTCGGCATCCCGCATGGCATGGGCGCGGGTGACGTGCCAGCGATACTCGCCGTCGTGGCAACGGAAACGGTGCTCCATCTCGAAATACTCGCCGGTCTCTACGGAGCGTTTCCAGAGGCGGAGGTTTTCCTCGAGATCGTCGGGGTGAATGAATTGCGTCCAGCCCCAGTCGCGTATCTCCTCGAAGGTCAGGCCGGTGAACTCCATCCATTGCTGATTGAAATAATCCACTTCCCCCGTGGCGGTGGCGGTGAAGATTTTCTGCGGCATGGACTTGGCCATGAAGTGGAAGCGCTCGCCGGCCACACGCACAGCTTCCTCCGCCTTCTTTCGCTCCGTGATGTCCGAGATATTTTCCAGCACCGACGCCGGGTTGCCATGCTGGTCGCGGTCCAGGGTCTTGCGAGCAAGCACCGTGAGGCGTCGGCCATCACGCGTGGTATGCACCAGCTCGCCGATCCAGCGATTGGACCGATGAAGCTGCTCGGTAATCTGCTCCAGGGGCACAAGAAATTCAGTTTGCAGCAGGATGTGGCTGACTTTTCCCAGCGCCTCGTGACGCGACCAGCCGTAAAGCTCTTCCGCGCCGTGATTCCAATAACGGATGTGGCCCTCCATGTCGCGCACGATGATGGCGTCATGGCTCAGGTCGAGCAGCCGCGCCTTTTCAAAAAGCTCCCGTTCCACCTGCTTGCGCGCCGAGATGTCACGAATGTTGCACTGAATGACGGCGTGGCCGTTCTCCATGTATAAATTGGCCACGACCTCGACTTCGTGATGCCGGCCATCTCCGCTTTTTAACGGCAGATCTTCATAACGAACTATGTGAGTAAGTTTCAGCTTCCGAAACATCTCCCGGCTGGCGGATTCATCCTTGAACAGACCAATCTCAAACAATTCCTTGCCGACCAACTGCCTGTGGGGATAGCCCAGCAGTTGGGACATGAAAGGATTGGCGTCAGTGATTTTGCGTGTGGCTGGATCGAGGACTAGCACGCCGTCGTGCGCGGTCTCAAAGAGTCGACGGTAGCGGGTTTCCGAGACGCGCACTTTGTCATCGGCGAGCTTCTGTTCCGTGACGTCCGTATTCGTCCCGAACCACTGCACCACCCGGTCAGCCGCGTTCTTCATCGGGATCACCCGGGTCAAGAAGGACCGGAAGATGCCGTCGGCACCGCGCAGCGGGAACGTCATGTCGAAGGGCTCACCGGTCGCGAGGGACGCTTTCCAGCGCTTCAGAACCTTCGGCAGTTCGACCGCGTCGTGGACGCTTTGCCAGCCCCAACCCTCCATCTGTTTTGGGATGGTGCCGGTGTAGTTATACCAGCGCTGGTTATACCAGAAGATGTGGCCGTCGGGCCGGGCAATCCACGCCAGTTGCGGCATCGCGTTGGCCATGACGCGAAAACGCTCCTCGCTCTCCAACATTTTTTCCTCGGCCAGCTTGCGCTCAGTGATATCCGACATCGCCATTTGGCACGCGTAACCATTACCGGAAGCAATGGCTCGAATCCGCACGACCACGGCGTCGGTGCCTTTCAACAGCAACCGCACGTCACATTCTTCACGGGCTTTGCTCTTGAAAACCTGCTGGAGAAACGCGGCGAAAGCGGAGCGGTCCATCGGGGAAACGAACGCGCCGAAGCGTCGCTTCACCAACGCGGCCCGCGCGACTCCCAACAGGCTGGCCCCGGCCAGGTTGGCCTCGGAGATGGTTCCCTCGCGGTCGAGAGTCAGGTAGCCGACGGGCGCGAAATCGTAGAGGTCGCTGTATTTGTCCCGCTCCGTCTCCATCTCGTCCCGCGTTTTCCGAAGCTCCTCATTCTGCATCTCCAGCTCGATCTGGTAAACCTGCAGTTCATGGAGCAGCCGTCGGGTGTCGGCGGCTGACTTCGGAACTTCGGCCTTGGACTGCTGACCTTTCCGCCCGTCGCGCAGCCGGGATTCCGCGTGGCGGCGCATTTCAGCGGCGACGATCGACGGGGTTGGCTTGCTTTTCATGGCGGACAGGAGCCGCGGCTCACGGCTTCGCTTGGCGCTTCCTGCGCTTGAGCTCGGTGGATTGATTGGCGACGTGCTTTTCCAGGCTGGCGTGCTGCTCGCGCAATTTTGCCTCCAGCGTTTTGGACACGGTGATGTTCGCGAAGGTGATCACGACGCCGTCAATGCGGTCATCCATGGTGCGGTAAGGCATGATGCGCACGGTGAACCAGCGGCCATCGCGGGTGCTGACCGGTTTTTCCACGGCGGCCAGTTTCCGCAACACCACCCGCGCATCGTCGGCCAGTTCCGGGTAGCGGAGGTCCGAAGCCAGGTCGCTGATGGGCCGGCCCGCGTCAGCCGGGATGAGCTTGATGATCTTCGTGGCCTGCGGGGTGAAGCGCCGCACGTTGAGATCTTTGTCAAGAAACAGCGTGGCTATGTTCGTGCTGTCGAGCAGGTTTTTCATGTCGTTGCTGGCCAGCGCATGGTCGTCTGCCTTGGTCTGCAACTCGGCGTTGACCGTCTGAAGCTCCTCGTTCATGGACTGCATCTCCTCCTTGGAGGTCATTAGTTCCTCGTTGGTGGATTGCAATTCTTCATTGGTGGACTGCAGCTCCTCGTTGGCCGAACGGAGTTCTTCCTGCGAGGTCTGCATCTCTTCATGGGTGGCCCGCGCGTCACCCCGGATCCGCTGGAGTTCCTGCTCGAGATCGGCGATGCGCGCGCTGCGGACGGGCGGCTTGGGTGCGCGGCCCGTCGCCTGGGCGGCCACCGGTGCGGTCACGTCGGTGAAGACAATCATCACCAGCCCGTGCAGCGGGCCGGGTTCATTGAGCTGCTGCACAGTCACATCCACATGCTGCGTGCCGCCGTTGGTCCCGACGCTGAGGCCGTGCAGCGCCACGATTTCTTTTTTCCGGAGCGCTTTCTGGAAAGCGTCGCCCAATTCGTAGCGCAGACCTTCGCGGGCCATGGCAAAGATATTCCAGTTGGCTTTGCCCGCAGCGGGTTCCAAATATTTGCCGGTGCGCCCGCTGACGTAACAGATGTCGCCCTTGTCATTTGTCAGCACGGCCGGCGGCGCGTAACGCTGCAAAACCAGTGTATCCGCTAACGACTGGAGACTGACGGGCGATTTGGGCATGGGAGTAGCTTCAGGCATGATGGATGGGCTGTCGCTGCTAAAGGACGTGGGGAAGACGAAGTGCTCCGCTCGCAGGATGGATTCCGTCCGCCGGTAGAGCCGCGATTTACCGTGGAGCGGGGCGAAGAGGTCGGTGTATTCACCAATGGTCTCGGCGCTGCCGAGAAACAAGATGCCGTCGGGATTGAGGCTGTAGTGAAACATCGGCAGCAGTTTCTTCTGCACCTCTGCGGTCAGATAGATCAACAAGTTGCGGCAGCTCAGGATGTCCAGCCTGGTAAAGGGCGGGTCTGAGATAAGGTTCTGCGGGGCGAAGATCACCACCTCGCGGATCTCCTTGCGCACCCGGTAGCCGCCGTCTTCCTCAATGAAAAACCGTCGGAGCCGTTCTTCCGAGACATCGTTGGCGATGTTCTTCAGAAAGAAACCTTGGCGTGCCTTGTCGATCGCGTCCTGATCCAGGTCAGTCGCAAAGATTTGGATCGTGAATTTTTTCCGGGGCTTGATCTCTGCTTCCGTTTCCTTGAGCGCGATGGCTAGGGAGTAGGCTTCCTCTCCCGTGGAACAGCCAGCCACCCACGCCCGCAGCGCATGACCGGGCGGGCGGTTCGCAAGCAGCGCCGGGAGAACTTCCTGGCACAATTGCTCCCAGGCAGCGGGGTCGCGGAAGAAATTCGTCACCCCGATGAGCAATTCCTTGAAGAGCAAATCCAGCTCCTGGGGGTTCTCCTGCAAGTAGCGCACGTAGGCGGACAACTTGCTGATCTGATGAATGCCCATGCGGCGTTCGATGCGGCGCTGAAGGGTGTTGCGCTTGTAGAGGGAGAAATCATTGCCGGTGCGAGAGCGCAGCAGGATGACGGCTTTTTCAAGGGTGCTCTGCGTCTTGTCCGCCGAGGCCGTTTCCGTCCGTTCGATAAGCGGAACGTGCTGGAGATAGGCGATGATCTTTCCCGGCAGTTCGTCCACCGGAGCCACGATGTCCGCCAGCCCGGCTTCAATCGCGCTGCGGGGCATGCCATCGAATTTGGCCGTCGCCGGATCCTGCACCAGCACCACGCCCGCTTTTTCCTTGATGGCGCGCAGGCCCAGTGTGCCGTCCGAGCCCATGCCGGAAAGAATCACGCCAATGCTGCGCTCCTGTTGATCCTGCGCCAGCGCATGAAGGAAAAAATCGATGGGCAAGCGCAGACCGCGCGGGGCCACCGGCGCGAGAAGATGGAGCACGCCGTGAAGGATGGACATGTCCTTGTTCGGCGGGATCACATAGACGCAGTTCGGCAGAACCTTGGTGCGATCATGAACCTGGGTGACCTTCATGCGGGTGGCGCGTTGCAGCAGTTCGGGCATGATTCCTTTATGCGTCGGGTCCAAGTGCTGGACGATGACGAAGGCCATCCCACTGCGTTCGGGCACATGCTCGAGGAACTGCTCCAGAGCTTCCAATCCTCCAGCGGAAGCACCGATGCCCACGACGGGGAATGAACGATTCTCCGGCGTGGCGGGTTGCTCCGGGGGCAAAATACCGGTCGATTTTTTAAGACGGCGTGGTTGTGAAGATTTCTTTTTCATGCGCTTAATTTCTGTCTCTCCAGCGGCGCAAGTTACCAAGACGAAGACGTGAATATTTCAACGTCCGGCTTAGTTGATTCAACAGGTGGTCCCCATCCATGGCCAGAGCGGTCATCATGTCCGAGAGGATTGAGCGACACAACACAAAGTTTCCTTATCCCCTGCCAGCCCCAACCAGTTCTATCAGTTTGGGAGCGATCTCATTCAAAGGCAGGATAAAATCCACATCCCCTGTGTTGATCGAAGTTTCCGGCATGGAGAAATCTTGGGACGTAGGCCGGTCTTGTGCGATCACCTGGCCGCCCTTGTCCTTGATGATTTGGACCCCGAATGAGCCGTCGCCGTCGCCACCCGTGAGGACCACGGCAATGGAGTTTGTTTTGTAAACCTCCGCCACCGAAGCAAAGAGCGGCTCGGCGGATGGACGGGCATAATGCACTTTTTCCGCGTTGGATGATGACAGCCTGAGGTTGCCCCCTTTCATCACTGACAAATGGTGGTTGGGCGGCGCAACAAATACACTGGAGTGACAAAGGCGGTCGCCAGTATTAGCCTGTCTGACTTTTAAACGACTGCGGCTGCTGAGAATTTCGGCCAGGACGCTTTTATGGTCGGGAGAAATATGCATTACGATGGCAATGGCCGCCGGAAAATCGGCCGGCAGTCCGCCCAGAATGACAGACAGAGCATTCAGACCGCCGGCCGATGCCGCCATGGCGACGACGCAGCGGGCTGGATCGCAGGGTGGTTCATTCATGAAATAATATGATTGAGTTCTGCTGATTCATCTGATCACTATAGAGTGGTCACCTGCACGCTGCTTTCGATGATTCCCATCGCGATGGCGTATCTCGTGAGGCTGGCGGTGTCGTGAATGTTGAGCTTCTCCATGAGGCTCTGACGGTGCTTTTCTACGGTCTTGACACTGATGTGAAGTTCTTCAGCTGATTCCTTGTTGGCCTTGCCCTCGGCAACGAGTTGAAGCACCTCCATCTCGCGGGAAGTCAGGGAGGTGGGTTTCTTGTTGGGGAGGTCTCCGCGATCAAGCGCTTTTTTTTCACGAGCCAGGCGGCGTTTGGAAATGCTGGGGCTGAAGTATGGCTTGCCTTTATAAACTTGCCTGATCGCTTCGGGCAGCACCGAAGCAGCAGTTTGTTTGATGAGATAGCCCGAAGCCCCGAGTGCCATAACCTGCTCGACATAGGCATCATCACTGTGTGCCGAGAGCACCAGCACTTTGGTCCCGGGCGCGGTATGAAGGAGCTGCCTTGTCGCCTCCAACCCGTTGAGAAGCGGCATGGCGATGTCCATGACGATGACATCGGGACAGAGTTCATGTGCCATGGCCACTGCCTGGCGACCGTTTTCGGCTTCACCAACGACCTCGATGCCGTTCTCCTTTAAAAGCAAAGCCCGCAGACCTTCGCGGACAATCATATGGTCTTCAGCAAGCAGAACTGTGATTTGGCTCATGGATATTCAATGGTTGTAACTTGCGGGGATGCTTCAATGGGGTGCTTTTCTTCCCGATTAGTATCTCCCCCGATCAGCTTTGCATCCCGTGTTATTATCTGACGAGTTATGCCATTATTCCATGGGGTGTAACCCTACTCACGGGAGCGTTACCTTCGTATCAAAATGCATTAGGCCGCAGCAGGTGATTGCCCATCAGGCGAGGCTTTCGTCGGCAGATGGATGGACGATCCCGTCAGTTCGTTGATGGCACGTTTTCTGAGCAGTTCGGTTTCCGCATCGCGTATTTTCTGTTCTTCCTTTTCGAGGTTTTGCTGCACCAGAATGCGCGTCGTTTCGACATCAGCAACGGCTACGTTAGAGGTGACTTTTATGGTTGGAGTGCGGTTCATGGATGTAATTTCTAGCAGACACTCCCGTTTCGTCCATGGGGTGAACACTCCATAGTATCCGCCGATCTCATCATTGAAGCTCGGCCATGAGATATGGTTCTTACTTTCTTGCCTCCTCACTGATCTTGCTTCTGACCGTTACCGGTTGTTCCTCCAGTCACCGTCCATCGGTATATACCGGCCCATCAATTTATTCACCGGAACCGCGTTCGGATAACATTTCATATTGGGCCGGAGACGACATGACCGGCAGCCCATCAGTGCGAATTAATCTTTCCGAACAACGTGCCTATTTTTACAAGGGTGAACGGCTGGCGGGCGTGTCACTCATTTCATCCGGACGTGAAGGGCTTGATACGGTCACGGGCAACTTTCACATCATTCAAAAAGACAAGGATCACCGGTCGTCGATATTCGGCGATTACCTTGATTCCGATGGCACGGTGATCCAGAAAGACGTGGACAGAGGGAAAGACCCAATGCCCGCGCACGCCCATTACGAAGGAGCTAAGATGCCAAACTTCATGCGGATTGTCGCGGGCACCGGAATGCACGAGGGATTTCTCCCGGGCTATCCCGATTCGCATGGTTGCATCCGGATGCCGGGATTCATGGCCGAGGAATTTTTCCAGTCTGTGTTTGTGGGAACTCCGGTGAGAATCGAGCATTAAAAACAGCTCAATTTATCGAGTCGGGTTTCACCCCATAGCGAACTATCGAAGCACGTCTTAGCATCAAACTTCATGACAATAAAAACAATAAACACATACAATATGAAAACAAAAAATACCGCCATTTTATCCATGACAACACTGGCTCTTTTCGCCGCCGCCTCCGTGCTGGCCCCGAATCTCCAAGCCAGCGAAAAAGACACCCTGAACGCCGCCGATGTGGCTTTCGTCAAACACGCAGCAGCCTCTGGCATGGCTGAGGTTAAAGTGGGCGAACTTGGTGTGAAAAAGGCCGACAGGGCCGATGTGAAGGAATTCGCGGGAATGCTGGTGACGGATCACACCATGGCCAATGCAGAGCTGAAAAAACTTGCATCTACCAAAGGCGTTGAAGTTTCCGCAGTGATCGACTCCAAGAATGCTGCCGCCTTCCAGAAACTGGAGAAGTTCAGCGGCACGGAATTCGACAAGGAATTCCTTAAGAATCAGGTGAGCGACCACAAAATGTGCGTGAGCAGCTTTGAAAAGGCCGCCACAGATTCGAAGGACACTGAAGTGCAGAACTTTGCGGTTAAGCTGCTGCCCACACTCAAGGCCCATCTCGCGAAAGCAGAAGAGCTTAGTTCCAAGTAATTTTCCGACATTCCATTCCCCCAACACTAAAGGGCTGGTAATATACCGGCCGGGCTGTGACAGTTGAGGCAGATCGCTGCGCAACTGTCACAGCTTTTTATTATACTATGAGACTGGTGCAACGAGAACTGCTCGACTCTCTGCCGCATGACGATCCTGCGGCACAGCGCAGCCGTCGTGAGTTACTCTTCATCAATCGCATCATGGGGAACCACCGCTGGATCTGCCGCATGTTAAGCCACCGTGAGTTGCGTGAAGATCGCGTGCTGGAGCTCGGGGCGGGCGATGGCTCGCTTGCCCGGCATGTCTGGAACGAGGGCATCATGCAGCCTTCTCAATGGAGTGCTCTGGATCTCGCGCCTGCACCGTCAGACTGGCCTGTTGCGGCTGCATGGCACCAGCGCGATCTTTTTGCTCTGCCGGTGCTGCCTGATGTGGAGATTATCGTCGCCAATCTTTTTCTGCATCACTTCCAGAACAGCCAGCTAGCACTGCTGGGCAGCCGGCTGCCTGAATCTTGCCGCGCGGTCCTTGTCTGTGAACCCGCGCGACGAAGGGTGCATTCGTTGATGGGGCGTCTGCTCTGCGCCATGATACGACTGAGTCCCGTCACTCGTCACGACATGCTCGCAAGCATCCGTGCAGGTTTTCTGGGTGATGAACTGGCCCGGGCCCTGGGGTTGCATGGCTGGCAGACGACGGTCAAAGTCACGTCACTGGGCGCATACCGATTTACCGCCACGCGATGAAACAACTCACGATCGCAGGTGGAGGACTCGCCGGTCTGGCGCTCGGTATCGCCCTGCGCCGCCGCTCAATACCGGTGCAAGTTATTGAAGCTGCCAACTATCCGCGCCATCGCGTCTGTGGTGAGTTCATCTCCGGCATCCAAATGGACGAACTTATAGCGCTGGGCATTGATGATCTGTTCACTTTAGCAGCGCAGCATCGGGAGACAGCCTGGTTCGATGGATCCCGCCTGATGCTACGGGCGACTCTGCCCGAGGCCGCGTATGGACTGAGCCGCCATCATCTTGATGCCGCGCTAGCCGGTCGTTTCGTCGCCATGGGCGGTGAGCTTCACACCAGCACCCGCTTCACCGATGATGCAGCCGGGGAAGGCACAGTGCTAGCCACTGGCAGGCCACAGCAGGCGTCCCCCTGGCTGGGTCTGAAAGCGCACTTCGAGAATCTCCCACTCAGTGCGGATTTGGAAATCCATCTCTGCAACATAGCCTATGTCGGCCTCACCCGCGTCGAGCATGATCGCGTGAATGTGAGCGGCCTATTCCGCCGCACGACTTCTATCACCGGTGATCAACCGGCACTTGAACAAGCCGTTCACGATGCAGGCTTGTCAGAGCTGGCCGGGCGATTAAGCAAAGGTCGTATGGATACCTCATCGCTCAAGGGAGTGAAACGTTTTCAACTGGGCTGGCAGACCCATAACGATGATACCGTGCGCATAGGAGATGCTGCGGCCATGATTCCGCCCTTTACTGGCAACGGCATGACCATGGCACTGCAAGGCGCGCTCAGTGCCGTGGAGCCGCTCAGCCGCTGGAGCCGTGGCGAGTTATCTTGGACCTCAGCGCGACAGAACATTCGCCGTTCTCAAAGCCGCAAGTTTTCGAAGCGCCTGCGATGGGCCCGGACTTTGCAATGGCTGCTGCTCCAGCCATTGGGGCGTCGTCTTTGCGCCGTTGGGATTAACAAAAAATGGGTTTCATTCGAAACTCTTTACCGGAACCTTCGATAACCCGTTATGTTCTTCCGCAGTATCGCCACCGCTCTGCCGCCCCGGTCCTGGACGCAGGCCGAGTGCTGGCATTCTTTGCGCGATGCCAGCATCATCCGCTCGTTAAAGCCGCGTTCACGCAGCTTGCTGGAAAAAGTGCTAATGGCAAACAACGGTATCGAAACCCGTCATTTCGCAACCACGAGTCTGACAGATGTGTTTACCAGCCCGGCACAAAAGCTCAATGAAACCTTTGAGCGCGAAGCATCGGCTCTCGCTGCGGAAGCCTTGCGCAAAGCATTGATCAAGGCCGACTTGGGCACCGTGGACGCACTCTTCATCTGCACCTGCACCGGCTATCTCTGCCCAGGCCTCACGAGTTATGTTGCAGAGGCGCTGGATCTGCCCGCAAGCACTTATATGATGGATATTACAGGGGCAGGCTGCGGCACAGCACTGCCCGCGATACACGCTGCATGTAGCTACTTAAAGGCTCACCCTGCGCATCGCGCCGCCATCATTGCAGTCGAGATTTGCTCATCGGCATTTTATTTAAGCGATGATCCCGGAGTCCTTATCAGCCTCTGTCTTTTCGGTGATGGGGCCGCCGCACTGGTGCTCGATGGCGAGGAGGTGCGCCGGAGTGATCAGCACTTTGCCAACTTCCACACACTGCACCTTCCGGAGCACCGCGAGAAAGTCCGTTTCGTAAACCGGGAGGGTAAGCTCTGCAATCAGCTGCATCGTGCCGTGCCCGTGGTCGCAGCCCGTGCGGTGCAAACACTGCATGAAGAAGATGATCTACCGGCGCACTACGTTGTCAGTCATGCCGGTGGCCGCGACGTGCTTACGGCGATTCAGGCCCAGCTTCCCTTGCATGAACTGACCGAGGCCCACGAGGTGTTGCAACGATGTGGCAACATGAGCAGTCCCTCGGTGATTTTCGCCCTTGAACGCGCCTTGGCACAAGAAAAAGCTGTTCCTTTCTGGCTCACTACTTTCGGCGCCGGCTTCGCCTGTCATTCCTGCACACTGGAATCATGACTTGAAATTTCTGTGGCAGGTAATCATGTGAAATTTTCGCGGGCAGGGTTACACCCCATGGCGATTTCGGAGCTGACTCATTACACAATGATTGCCTGACAAATCACATTCATGTTACTGCCTGTTTCGCCTCATGATACCAACCATCGATTCCCCACAAGTAACTTCGGCATCCCAGGAACGACCTGATGCCCCGGAAACTTCGCGGCAGCGTCTTGAGGTTCACATCCCGCTGTTTACTGTCTTAAGAGTGGCTGCCGCACTGGTAGGCGCCTATGCGATCTGCCTGCTGTGGCCGTTGCTCTTGCTGGTGTTCCTGGCACTTTTTCTGGCCGTAACCCTTCACGCCTTTGTGGACTGGCTGGATTCCAAGAAAATGAAGCATTGGCTTAGTCTGCTTGTGGTCATCGGTGGTCTGCTGGTGGTTCTTGGTGTCGGTCTCTCACTTATCCTCCCGGCCCTGATCGATCAAACCGCCGCATTGATCAAGAATCTGCCGAAACTCCGGGATGATACGCTCAATCTCTTGCCAGCTGGCGGTGGTATCCGCCAAGCCATCGAACACATGCTGGGAAACACGAATTCAACCGAAGCCAACACCTGGCTCAATCATTTCCTGTCAGCGGGTGGCATGGCGCTGGGTGGAATCTCCCAGATTGTGCTCATGCTGGTGATTGCCCTTTATCTGCTGGTTGACGGCAGCAAAACTTACGAATGGCTGCTGGCTTTCTTTTCTCCTTTGAACCGGAGAAAGCTGAACACTACAGCAAATGAAATCTCAAAAGTGATCTTCGGGTATATCTCGGGGCAAGTCATCACCTCCGCGCTGGTCACGATCTATGTGTTTGCGGTCCTAAGCTTGTTGCACGTGCCCGCCGCATTGTTGCTCTCGATTCTGGCAGGGATCTTCGACATCCTACCCATACTGGGCTTTGTAATGTCCACTTTGCCTGCAGTCCTCCTGGCACTGAGTGTGTCAACGCAGACGGCGTTCATCGTTCTGGGTCTTTTTGTATTGTTTCACATAAT
>JAYVZW010000264.1:0-5348 GCA_043783015.1 Verrucomicrobiota bacterium | reverse complement strand
AAGGCCTGCTGCCGCGCGGCCTCGCACACTTTGGCAAACTGGCTGATGTTCCCGCCCAAGAGCGATTTTAAACCGCCGAGGATGGAGGCGCCGATGTTGGGTGTGCGGACGACAAGGCCACGCACGACGCCAAGATAATCAGTGACCTGTGCGCCTTCCGAAGGAAATCGTAGGCACCGAGCCTCATGGACGCACGACGCCAAGATAATCAGTGACCTGTGCGCCGGAGACTTCGTTGGTGGTGGTGACGATGGGGGATGATGGGGACATGGAAGCAGAAGTGTCGTGAAGACACCTGCAAGAAGCATGATTCTTTATCCTTCGCAAACTTTCTCCACGCTTTGAGATCGGTTGTTTCAACACTTACCCCATCATTGACATGGTGAACGAGATGGATAAATTCCGACGTGGACGGCCATGTTCATCCAAAATTATGGCAAAAGACATCATGAAGTCATATTTGGCGGAAAAGCTTAGACTCACAAAGCTTTTGGAAAAAGAGCAACTCAATCTTGATAAGCTGCGCCTGAAGCCTATTTCTGACATTCTTAAGAATGCGGAGACACGACTATCGCGCTGGGTCAAATCATTGCCCCCAGTCTTTCGATCAAGTTTGTCAATTGATCTCATGACGCGCTGCGGTTCTGAAGATCCTGCTTCTTTTCTAAGACGAGGCTTTCGCGCCGACTGCGTTCTCGTAGTCGGATTTATTTTGTGGGGTAACAAGGAGATCCTCGCACCAGAAGAAATCAGTTTCTTGAGTATTGTTATACGATGCACACATGGGATAAACTGTCCAACGCCCGATCTGGCGATTGCACCGCTTCTAACTGATGTTCTACAAAAAAGAACCCCGAAACTCATACTCTCCATACCATGCGTTGCTCGTGTCCTGCCTAAATTTGAGCAAGTTTACGCCGACATGCGCGCCTCGCTTTTCATTCTTGCAATCATGGCTGCCAGAATAGATGGAGGCACATCTGAGGCGGAGCAACAGGCTTTAGATTGGATGAAAGACTCCCTCCCAGAAAACATAGATGAAATCTGTGTTGATTTGAATTCAGAATCAGGTGCGGAGCGTGAGCAGGCTGATCAGCCCAAGCAAGATGATTCCACAAAACAATCGGGGAATGCAAATTCTCAGACTGATTCTGAGAAAGACATGGAGAAGGCGATTGAAGATATAAATGGCCTGGTCGGACTTTCCCCGGTCAAAAAGGAACTACAGCGTTTCATCAACATGATGCGCATATCGAAGGCCCGTGAAAAACAGGGACTAGATTCACTGGTTTCGAGTATGCATATGGTTTTCAGCGGCAATCCAGGCACTGGCAAGACCACCGTCGCCAGATTGGTCGGTCGCATCCTACGGGGGCTGGGCATGTTGCAAAAGGGCCACGTCATAGAAGTGGAGCGCTCGCTTTTGGTCGGCGAATACGTCGGCCAGACTGCACCAAAGACTCTCAATGCCTGTAAAATGGCAGTGGGTGGCATTTTGTTCGTTGATGAGGCGTATGCTCTGGCCAGTGGTGACGGTCGTGATTTTGGAAGGGAGGCCATAGAAACACTGCTGAAATTTATGGAGGACAATAGAACGCGTATGGCGGTGATCGTGGCAGGCTACACAGAAAAAATGCGCGAATTCATCAATGAAAATCCGGGGCTTCAATCGCGATTCAATCTTTATATCGAGTTTCCTGACTATGGCCCCGAGGAACTGTTGGAGATTTTCCAACGCGAAATCGCGGCGAAAAGCTACATTTTAGATGGACAAGCAAACGACTTGGCCGCGCAGGCATTTGTGGAGATATACCAAGCGCGAGATGAGAAATTCGGGAATGCGCGAACTGTAAGAAACTTTTTTGAGCGAACTATTTCCATGCAGGCTGATCGTCTCGCCTCCAGTTCAGATGAGCCAAGCAAGCAAGATCTAATTACTATTCTGAGAGAGGATTTTCCCATTAAGGAATTTGCACCTTCATTGGCATCTGCATTGTCGAGTAATCCACTGTAAAATGACCGAGGTTTCCATTTTTTAAAGAAATACGACTGATATGCAAATCAATCCCGATTCGGACCAGAAATTGAATGTTGCTCAATCGGCTGATGAAAGCAGTTCCAAAATACAAAAAGCTCCGGGTGAAACACCCGAGGAGAAGTTAAATATAGCTCTGAACGGCGCTTGTGAAATGATTCACTGGGTCGAACAAGCATTGTCAACTCCTGCCGCATGACGCTGCCTGAAGAGGAACGGAATGGTAGGCAAGAAATGAATTGAAGATTTTCACATCAACTTGTGTAATCAGT
This sequence comes from Verrucomicrobiota bacterium, assembly GCA_043783015.1. Lineage (GTDB taxonomy): Bacteria > Verrucomicrobiota > Verrucomicrobiia > Verrucomicrobiales > Verrucomicrobiaceae > VFKE01. Next base: position 3,041 of record JAYVZW010000264.1, on the reverse strand, counting down.
TCGCTATGGGCTTCTATTACCGCAAATCTATCGGCTTCGGCCCGTTCCGCGTGAACCTCAGCAAACGGGGTGTTGGCCTCTCCCTTGGCGTGCCGGGCTTTCGCACCGGTGTCAGAGCAACAGGGAGACGCTACAGCACCTTCAGCATCCCGGGCACCGGCATCGGTTACCGCGCCTCCGGCGGCAAAAGTTGCCTGTTACTTCTGCTTTTGCCCATATTCGTGACTCCTGCTGGAATCTGGCTCATTCACCTACTCACATCATGAACAATATCTGGAAACGCACCCTTCGCACGCAATCGTCTGAACGCTTCCTCGCACAAAGAAATGGGCAGGACGTAGCTGCGGTGGATCTTCATTATCTGTCGAACGGACATGTATCGGGCACCGTGATCCTGCTGAAGCAGTCCGGTTGGAAGGAAGAGGACGTGCCGGCATTGCTACAATCACTCGACGAACATTTCCTGCCAGATGTGGATCTCGCTCATGGAACTCTCACCTACACTGTCGTGTTAGGGGAAGTGCTGGCCAATTTTGAGGCTCTCCAGCATCCCGAATCCGAGCATTCCAAGATGCCAAGTCATCCATAGCAGTGAGTCAAGAACGCTATTAAGCACTTATTGAGATCCTAACTTCTTCGATTCTTCGTCGGACTGTTGTTTAACCACCTTGAGCTGGTTTTCTAATTCCTTGATCTGGATCTTCGTTTCTTTTATCTGTTTAAATTTTTCGTAGATTGTAGGGATTTTGTTGGAGACAGTGACGGGCAAAATACTGGTTTTCCGGCCTCCGAAAAATTTGCTGAGCATACTTTTACCAACCTGTATGAGGGGTGAAGTGATCGCTTTCCAGAATTCGGCCCACTGTGACTTCAGCTTTTCGTTCGCGCTCTGAAGCTCGTTGTTGATGGCCTTACCTTGCTTGGCGAACAGACTCTCCACTGCCTGGCTCATTCCCAACACCGCGTCCCGCTTCGGGCCCATCAGTTTTTTGATCTGATCGCGCGAAAGCGGCCCCGGCAAGTAGCACATGCACCAACGCACCTGGAAAACAACCGGATGATCCTCGTGGACGTTGTTCATCAGGAAAATTCGGTTGCCCAACGCGGACATTAACTTCTCCATATCACTGCGGTTGAACTTCGCGTTCTGCGAACTGGCCGCGCCTTCGAGACCGTCGAGCAACCTCGCTTTATCGCGCTCTGTCTGGAGGCGTCCGATCCACCAAGTGCCGATGTTGGAGAGCGCCTTGTAATCGAGATCGACCGGGTTCTGCGTGGCCAGCAACATGCCCAGACCAAACGCGCGCGCTTGCTTAAGCAGAATCATCATCGGCTTCTTGCTCGGCGGCATGGCGCTCGGCGGCAGATAACCGAATATCTCGTCCATGTAGAAAATGGCTCGCAAGCTGGTGGTGCCGGATTGCGAACGCATCCAACTGAGGAGCTGTGTCAGCAAGAGACTGACAAAGAACATGCGCTGCTCATCGGCCAAGTGGGCGATGGAAAAGATGCTGACACGCGGCTTGCCATCGGGCGCGTAGAGCATCTTCTGGATGTCGAGCGGCTCGCCTTCGAGCCACGCCGCGAAACTCGGAGACGCAATGAGATTGTTGAGCTTCATCGCGAGCTCGGCGCGCTTTTTCACAGAAAGAAACTCGTCCACGTTGACCACGCCCACCGTTTGAAAATGCGGCTTCTGGATCATTACCACCAATGACTCAAGCGTCACGTCCTGCTTCTCCTGCCAGCAGGTGGTAAAAATTTTCGAGAGTAGAATGTGCGCCGGTGACTGCACCGGATCGCCTTCGACGCCCGCGAGACTGAGCAAGCTGGTCACGGAGCTTTCCACGCGTTGCGTAAAAATCTCCGCATCTTCCATCACTTCGGCTGCGGGTGCGGCGAGTGAAGCCACGATACTCACCGGAATCCCTGCACTGCTACCGGGAGTAAAAATATTCACGTCCACTTTTTCGCGCAGCTTCTTCACGCGGTCTGCGCTTTGTCCCCAATCAGCGAGTCCCTTTTGCCAAAGCTGCGCCTGAGCTGCGGCGAAGTCATCCACGCTCTGGCCTTTGCGCTTGGCGTCATCTTCGTTGATCCACGGCTTGAATTCATCCGCGCTGAGATTCGGAGATGTGAGTAGGAAGTTCGCAATGTCGCCCTTGGGGTCGATTGCGATGACGGGGATGTTGTCCATCGCGGCCTCCTCCAGAAGCGTGAGACAGAGGCCAGTCTTGCCGGAGCCGGTCATGCCGAGCACGACGCCGTGGGTCACCAGGTCCTTGGAATCATAGAGGACGAGCGAGTCGTCCATCTGCTTGGTGCCGATGTCGTAGCCGCGCCCGAGATAGAAGGTGCCAAGCTTTTCGTAAACGTCAGGTTTGATGTCCATCCGGGTAAATCGGACTGTAGGCCGTTTGTGTCAAACGGCTAAGCGCCTCATTTAGGCCGTTTGACACAAACGGCCTACAAACAACTGATACCCGATTAAAGCGCTTCCAACTTTTTCACAATGGCGTCCTTCGACTGCACGCCTGTGACGGAGTCCTTGAGTTCGCCATCCTTGAAGAAGGCCATCATGGGAATGGCGCGCACGTTAAACTTGGCCGAGATGTTCGGGCTTTCGTCCACATTGACCTTGGCGATCTTATAGGCCGCGCCTTTTTCATCAGCGATCTGGTCGAGGATGGGGCCGAGCATCCGGCAGGGGCCGCACCATTCCGCCCAGAAGTCCACGAGGACGGGCACGGTGGAGTTCTTGATCTCGGATTCAAAATTTTGTTCGTTTAAAAGCAGGACGTTTGCGCTGGCCATATAAGTTTGGGTTTAAAAATTGTTACGCCGCATGTAGGCGCGCGGACGGAGTGAATCAACCGGAAATGCGTCCGATGATTGGCCGAAAGAAGCGAAAGAGGAACAAAAGACGGAGCATCAGGCATCCGGGCAATCCTTTTGCATTATTCGATTTTTTCAGCTAATCACACTTCACACGATGAATCATCTGCCGCGCCTTTTTGCCCTCGCCGCCTTGATGCTGCTTA
>JAYVZW010000263.1:0-5349 GCA_043783015.1 Verrucomicrobiota bacterium | reverse complement strand
CCTTGAAACCGGAGAAGGACTTATTAAGTCCCTCGGCGGCGAGGAGGAATTGTTTCTGGCTCATTCCGCAGAAGTAGGGTTGGTGGAAAATTCCTTGGTGGCGGTGTCTTTGCGTGAGCGATGGTGACGCCAGCGGTTCCAATAATGATGCAATTGCATCGGCAACCCGACGATTCCTTTGGGCATGAAGAGGACGATAAGGATGAACATCAAGCCCATCATCAATGGCCAAAGGTCAGGGTAAGCGCGCGTAGCCCAGCTTTTAAGCGCGTTCACCGCGACGGCACCGATGACAGGTCCCACGAGGGTGCCTCGTCCGCCTACCGCAACCCAGACCACGGCTTCAAGAGATTTCTCGGGAGTCATCTCGGTCGGGTTGATGATGCCGACCTGTGGCACATAGAGGGCGCCACCCAGCGCAGCGATCATACCACTCAAGACAAATACAAAGAGCTTGAAATTGGCCGCTGCGTAGCCGGAAAAGAGCACGCGATTCTCACTGTCCCGAACTGCACGCTGGATGAGGCCAAACTTGGTCTTGGTAAGCCAGCGGCATAGGGCGTAGGTCCCGAGAAGCAGGAGAGCGGTGGCCACGAACAATCCGCGCTTGGTGCCCGGACTCCTGACATCGCAACCAAGAATGAAACGGAAGTCAGTGAAGCCGTTGTTGCCGCCCATCGTCATATCATTGCGGAAGAACATGAGGGCAGCTCCGTAAGTGAGGGCTTGAGTGAGAATGGAGAAATAGACTCCTTTGATACGCGAACGGAATGCCAGAAAACCGAAGATCGAGGCCAGCAACCCGGGAAGTAGGATGACCATCAGCGTCGCGAATGGGAAAGAGTAGAATGGCTCCCAGAAGCTTGGCAGTTGTGTGTGACCCAGGAAAACCATGAAGTCCGGCAAGTCACTCTTATATTGGCCGAGTTTGCCTATCATGAGCAGGAGATACATGCCCAGCATGTATCCGCCGAGGCTGAAGAAAAGGGCCTGTCCGAGGCTCAGCAGTCCCGTGTATCCCCACAGCAAGTCCACGGAGATCGCGAGAACAGCATAGCAGAGATACTTGCCCCATGTGTTCAATGTAAAGTGGTCGATCCAGCCAGAGGCGTCGGCCAGAGGGATGAGCACCAGCAGCAAAAATGCAGCGGCGGTGAACCAGAGGGTTTCTCGTCGGTAAAGAGACTTGTTCATCAGGATTCGAGGCTCCGGCTCTTGGTTACAAAAAGGCCTTGGGGCCTCCATTGCAGGAACAGAATGATGGCCGCAAGAACGAGGATTTTTCCGAGCACCGGATTGCCCAGAATCTGTTGCAGCGACTGGTCAACAACGCCAATGCCAAGGGCGCTCACGACCGTTCCGATGATGTTGCCCACCCCGCCAACCACCACCGTCATGAAGGCGTCAACAATGCGGTCCTGACCCATGCCGGGTCCGACATTGCCAATCTGCGAGAGGAAGGCCCCTGCAAGTCCAGCCAGACCGCTGCCAAAGCCAAAGGTCAGCATGTTGACTCTCTCAGTGCGAACTCCCATGCAGGCCGCCATTTCTCGATTTTGCATGACAGAGCGAATGAGAAGGCCCAGCGGAGTCTTGTTCAGAACGACCCGTGTCAGAACAATGATCAAGACTGCGAAACAGATGACAAAGACCCGGTTCCATCCGAAGATGATGTCGTTGACAGTCCAGTTGCCTGAGAGCCATGTAGGACTGTCCACCTGAACGTTATTGGCGCCGAAAGTCAGGCGGAAGAGCTGTTGCATGACCATGGAGACGCCCCAAGTCGCCAGCAGGGATTCCAAAGGCCGCTTGTAAAGGAATCGGATGACGGAGCGTTCCAGAGCTATTCCGACCAGTGCGGCCATCAGGAAGCTCAACGGAAGGGCAAAAATAAAATAGCTGCTGTAAGCGGACCCGGTTGCATGAAAACCGGGAATCGAAAAACTGAAACCGAAGGGAGAGATGGCCAGTCCGGGGCCGAAGATACACTGCACCACATAAGTTGTGTAAGCCCCCACCACGAGCAGTTCACCATGGGCCATGTTGATCACGCCCATCAAGCCAAAGGTGATCGCCAGTCCGATGGCCACAACGAGCAGGATGGAACCAAGCGAAAGTCCCCGGAAGACGGTTCCGATGGCGTTCACGGAGGTGACATGGCTTGCGATTTTCTTCAGGGCCGCAGTGGCTGCCGCAGCGAGATCAGCCTTCCCTTCCTTGGTCGCTTCAGCCGAAAGTGTTTTGAGCGCATCCTGACTGGGGATGGATGTCAGTTCGCCAAGTTCAGCACATGCTTTGATCTGTATTTTTAAGTCGCTGCTCTTAAGGCTGGTGAGGGCAATGGCTTCCCGCAATGCACGCTGCACATCCGCGTCGGATTCAATTTTGAGGTGCGCTTCGAGCGAGGGAATTTTTTCCAGGTTCTGTTCCATGGATGCCCCCTGCACTGCTTTCAGCCGCAGTCTCGGATCGGGGTCGGTAAGAGCGGCGGTGTCAGTTACGTCTTTTATGGCCGTCCGCAAAATTGAGTCGGTTTCCGCCGCATCCAGATCGGAAGCGGTGATTAAAACGGGCTGCCCGTCTTCACCGAGAAGCGGCTTGGCATCGCTGATTCTGGAGGCTCGCTGACGGCCCTGATCATCCTTGGCGGCATCCAGTGTAACCGGAATGCGCTGTTTGTCGGGTGCGACATAATAGTAAATTCCGCCCTCTCTCCAGAGTGATAGAATTTGGCCGGCAAGGAGACCGCCATCGGCGGAGAGGCTGCGCACCAGCGCGGCCTGCTCATTGCCATCCTCCATGAGCAAGGCTTGTGAGATGATCGCGCGGACTTTGGTTTCGGCGGTGTCTGCCGCGATCAGGTTCTGCCACGCTCCACCGGAGAGTGAACAAATCAGCAGCAATTTGGCAAAACGAAAGGGCATGAAATGGGTGTAGCAGGAACCATGACCAAGGATTGATTTTTCCTTGTAAAAATGTGTTGCCCTTCGCAGAGAGGCACAAACCAGATGCTCAGACTGCGAAGGGCGTTCAACCCAGTAACCACACACTACCGAAGTTACTGAAACTTTTTGTCTATGTTACTTTTTTGGTTTGAAGGTGCCCTTCAGGAAGGGTTCGCCGAATACATTATCGTAAGACTTAAGAATCTTGAACTGGCCGTCGGCCTTGGTTTCACCAATGAATACATTTTTAGTAAGGTGGTGGTTCTTTTGAGTTTTGACTGTGCCGCCAGGGCCGTCAAAAGTGATTCCGCTTTCGAGAGCAGCCATGACTTTGTCCACATCGAACGATTTGGCTTTCTCTACTGCAGCTTTCCAGAGATAAACTCCGTTATAGCTCAGCACCATCGGCGAACAAGTTACCCGGCCATCCTTCACGATTCCAGGGACATCGCTCTTTTTGAGCCAGTCTTGGAATGCCGTGGTGAATTTTTTATTGGCGGCGGACTTGATCGACTGGAAGTAAGTCCAGCAGCCAAGCTGTCCGACGAGTTGCTTGGCCGGAAGTCCGCGGAACTCATCTTCCGAGATGGAGAAGCTTACCACAGGGCAGGACTCAGAGGTCAATCCGGCGGCAGCATACTCCTTGAAGAATGGGACGTTCGTGTCTCCGTTCAAGGTGGAAACGACGCAAGCTTTGCCGCCTGCGGCGAACTGCTTGATCTCCGCAATGATCTGCTGGTAGTCCGTATGACCGAATGGTGTGTATTTTCCGGCGGAGATGATCTTGCCGGTTTCATCCTTCTTAAAGCCACCGCCGATGTTTTCGAGCGGAACACCTTTCGAGAGGAGATACTCCAGAAGCACCAGGTTGGTGGTCTGGGGATACACGTAGTCAGAACCAAGGAGATAGAACTTCTTCTTTCCTTGGGCGAGCAAGTAGTCGATCGCTGGAGTGGCCTGTTGGCCAACAGCTTCGGCTGTGTAGAAAATGTTCGGGGACATTTCCTCGCCTTCATACTGCACAGGATAGAAGAGAAGACCCTTCTTCTCCTCGAACACTGGCAGCACAGATTTGCGGCTGACAGAAGTCCAGCAGCCGAAGGTTACGGCTACTTTGTCCTGTTCAAGCAACTGCTTGGCCTTCTCCGCGAAGAGAGGCCAGTTTGAGGCTCCATCAACGACGACGGGCTCGATTTTTTTCCCCATGACGCCGCCCTTGGCGTTGATTTCGTCAAAGGTAAACAGCAGCACATCACGCAGCGAGGTTTCGCTGATGGCCATGGTGCCGCTCAAGGAGTGCAGCACACCGACTTTCACGGTGTCTGCGGCTGAAGCCCCTTGAGTCATGGCGCAGGCAAATGAAGCCAGAGCTAGAGAATGGAAGAGTTTTCTTTTCATGTATTGTTATGGAAGTAATCTGAATTGGTTGTGCGTGTGGAATTGATCCACAAGATTAGAAGGACACTGTAAATCCGGCGGTTCCGAGAACGAAGTCGCTGGCGGGGTTGGTGGATATAACTTTATCGTTGGTGTGATAATAGGTTGCTCCAAGGTTGGCGGAGATGTGCTTGCTCAGTGCAATGGACAACTGAGGGCCGGCCGACACATAGGCAAATCCGGCGTCTCCACCATGGAAGTTGTTGGTGTCAAAGGAAGCAACGATGGGAAGGGAGGCGGTAACTTTGCCCCAGGTTTTGCTGGGAGCGATGCCGACTTGGGCAACCAAACCGTTGTCCAGGCCAATGTTGCTGCCAATACCGACACGTCCGTGGAGCATCAGGAAGGGATTAAAGAGGCCGTCGCTGTAGGAGACTTTGCCGTCAATAATGCTCTCTGTCTGTCCGGCGTAATTCCATGAACCGTATCCGAGTTGGAATTTCCATTTGTCCATTGTGTAATAGAATCCGACGTTGACGTCGACTTCCTGAATGTATTTGCCGATGGTGGTGACACCGAGATCATTCACATCCCACCAAGTGTTGACGTAGAACTGCAAGTTTTTGGCAATGTTGAAGTCGAGTTCAAGTGAAGGATGCACCAGCGCGTCATTCCATGAGGAACCGCCTCCCCAAATGTCCTGACCGTAGGAGATGAAGTGGGTTTCATAGTTGACGGTCAAGTTACCGGTTACGAAGGGATCTTCTTTAGGGGTCACCAGAACGGGGGTTTTTTCGCTGTGGGTGCCGGCGTTGACGGCGGCAGGGACGAAGGCGGCTCCGAGTGCAAGAATGCACCAGATTTTGCGAATGGATTTACTGTTGTTGAATGATTTCATGGATTTTGTTTATAGGATTTGTTGGTTGATGATGTGTGTCATGACTGATTTCAGTCACGATCTAGTCATAGCATCTGCGATGCCAATATTAATGTATGCTGTGAGGATGTTTATGGGTGCATGGCCAGC
>JAYVZW010000262.1:0-16238 GCA_043783015.1 Verrucomicrobiota bacterium | reverse complement strand
TCCATTCTCCGCATGGGCGAGGGCACAACCGTGGATGTCGCCGTCATTCCGACCGGCAATCTTTTGATTGATCAGGCGCTAGGCATCGGCGGTTTCCCGCGCGGTCGTATCGTGGAAGTTTACGGCCCGGAATCATCGGGCAAAACGACACTCACCCTGACCGTCATCGCCCAGGCGCAGAAGGCTGGCGGACTCGCGGCTTTCATTGACGTGGAGCACGCACTCGATCCCGGTTATGCGCGCAAGCTTGGTGTCAAAATGGAAGAGTTACTCGTGTCGCAACCGAGCAGCGGCGAGGAAGCCCTGAGAATTTGCGAGACCCTCGTGCGCTCGAATGCGCTGGATGTCGTCGTCATTGACTCCGTGGCCGCACTCGTGACCCGGCAGGAGCTGGAAGGCGAGATCGGCGATGCCACCGTTGGTGCGCAGGCGCGTTTGATGAGCGCGGCATTAAGAAAACTGACCGCGATCATTTCCAAGGCTCGCACCTGCTGCATCTTTACCAATCAGATTCGCGAGAAGGTCGGCGTCATGTTCGGGAATCCCGAAACCACACCCGGCGGCAAGGCTCTCAAATTCTATTCGTCCATGCGCATCGACATCCGCCGCATCGGCGCGATCAAGACTGCCGACGGCACCAACACCGGCAATCGCACGCGCGTGAAGATCGTGAAGAACAAAATGGCTCCGCCTTACACCGAGGCCGAGTTCGATCTCATGTATAATGAGGGCATCAGCGGCGTCGGTTCCATGCTCGATCTCGCGCTGGAGTATGACATCCTGCAAAAGCGCGGCTCATGGATCAGCTACAAAGGCACCCAGCTCGCGCAAGGGCGCGATGCTTGCAAAGACGCCCTCAAAGCCGACCCCGTTCTCTATGCCGAAGTCGAAGAAACCGTCCGCGCCATGCTGGCAGAAAAAGGCGGCACCATCGCCAAACGCGGCGGTGCAGCTGCGGCAGCAGCGGCGGACAAAGATAAAGACAAAGACAAAGATTAAGCTGATCATACGGACGCTGCGTGTCAGCTTATTGAGCTTCGCGTAATTAAATGACACGTAGCAACGGCATCAAAATAAGACGGAGCGCGAGTGTGTCGTGAGACCACTCGCCCATTTTTCGTTCTGCCGTGCTGTGAGAGAGTTTGGCGAGCAGGTTTCACCATGCTCGCGCTCCTTCTATTTTAGATTGTCACTCAATTGTGCGGGACTCAATAATGGGCGGCGCGTGAGAGTGCGGTGTTGGAAACCATCTCCATCCGCTTCTTGCTTCCCGCGGTGATTGCGCCACGATGCGCGCCGCATGTTTACGCTCCACAAGACCGATCCGCATTCCCGCGCCCGTTGCGGGACGCTGGTCACCCCGCATGGGGTGGTGGAGACGCCGGTGTTCATGCCGGTGGGCACGCAGGGTTCCGTGAAGGGCGTGCATCCTGATGAATTGCGCGCGCTAGGGGCGCAGATCATTCTGGGAAACACTTATCATCTGGCCATCCGGCCCGGCATGGAAATCATGCGCGAGGCGGGCGGGCTGCATAAGTTTGCCAATTGGGACCGGCCCATGCTTACGGACTCGGGTGGCTTCCAAGTTTTTTCGCTGGGAAAAATTCGCAAGATCAAGGAGGAGGGCGTGCATTTCCAGAGCCACCTGGATGGCTCGCCGATGTTTCTCGGGCCGGAGACGGCCATGGAAATTCAGGCGACGCTGGGATCGGACATCGCGATGCTTTTTGATGAATGTCCGCCGCATCCCTGCGAGCGGAGCTACGCTTCGCAGAGTCTTGATCTCACACTCAGATGGGCGCGGCGGTGTCGCGACTGGATTGACAAAAATCAGCCGACCACAGCAGGGAAGCCGCAGATGCACTTCGGCATTGTGCAAGGCTCGGCCTATGCTGATCTTCGCGAGAAAAGCGCGCGGGAATTGGTAGCGATGGGCTTTGACGGTTACGCAGTCGGCGGGGTCAGCGTGGGCGAGCCGGAGCCGGAAATGATGGCGGCGGTGGAGTCCAGCGAGCCGTTCCTGCCGCAAGACAAGCCTCGCTACGCGATGGGCCTGGGGATGCCGCCGCAGCTCATCGAGATGGTCGCGCGCGGCATTGACATGTTCGACTGCGTGCTGCCCACGCGGCTGGCGCGGCACAGCACTGCGTTCACGTCGGAGGGCACCATCAATGTGAAAAACTCCGCCTACTCCCACGACTACCGCGAGCTTGATGAAGACACTCATCCACTCTGCCGCGGCTTCTCCCGCGCCTACATCCGTCATCTGCTGACGGCTCATGAAATCCTGGGTTTACGGTTGATTTCCTTGCACAATCTGCATTTCTATCTGTCCCTCCTGGCTCGCGCGCGGAGCGCCATTGCCGCTGGCGAATTCCGCGAGTTCCGGGCGGACTTCCATTCCAGATATAAAACCAAAGCTGAAACTCCAGAATCATGATTTTTAATCTTTCCTACGTCATCGCCCAAGCCGCGCCTGCTGGCGCACAATCCGGCTCTGGAGGACTTCTCGGCAATCCCATGGTCTTCATGGGCCTGATGATGGTTGTGATGTATTTCGTCCTCATCCGCCCGCAACGGAACAAACAGAAACAGGCCGACGTCATGCAGAAGGCTCTCTCGGCGGGTGATGAAATCGTCACCATTGGCGGTGCTCATGGAACGGTGACTTCCATCAAGGAGAAGACCGTCGTCGTGCGCATGATCGAGGGCAAAATCGAATTCGACCGCAGTGCCATCGCCCAGCGCCTTCCCAAAGAAGCGGAAGCCGTGGTTGTGTCCGACAAGAAATGATTTATCGCCCATAACGGCAATCCACCCGCTCATTACGACTTTTTAAGCCATGCAACTTTCTCCCTCACTTACCTTCCTCTGGGGCTGCGTCCTTCTGTTCCTCCTGTTCTTCTATCTGGGCACTGCCAACCATCGCGGCAAGAAAATCGGCGGCACCTTGCTGACGGTTTTAATGTCACTGTTCTGTATCTGGGCCTTCATGGGCCTGGGCATTAAGAAGGGCATCGACCTCGGCGGCGGATCGGCGTTCACCGTCGAACTCAAAGAAGGAATCGACGACAAAGGCAAGCCCAAGGCCATCACCACCCAATCCATTCAACAGGCGATCGGCATTCTGGAAAAGCGTTTGAATCCCAATGGTGAAAACGATCTGCTCATGGCCCCGGAGGGCGACAAGCGCATCATGATTCAGATGCCGGGTGTGAAGAAAGAAGACAATGAGAAAGTGCGCGAGAAAATCCAGCAGGTCGCGCATCTCGAATTCCGTATGGTGCATCCCGACAGCGAAGGCGAGCTGGCCAGAATTAAGACCAACGGCGGCGTGGCCGTCGGTTATGTGGAGATGTTGCATCAAGAACTTGGCAAAAAAGACAAGGGCACTTCCACGCTGCTGGTAAAAAGCCGGGCGGATATGCTGGGCAATCGCGTGAGCCACGCGGTGGCCAAAATCGATCCGACGGAAGGCTGGGTCATAGGTCTGTATCTCGACAGCCAGGGATCCAGGGAATTTGACGATATTGCCGCAGCGAACAAGGGGCTGCGCATGGCGGTCATCCTCGATGGCGTGGTGATTTCCGATCCGGTTTTGAAGTCTGATCACTACGGCGGTTATGCGCAAATATCCGGTGGCAGCGTCGGCGGCTTCAAACAGGAGGAGGCTATCGCCCTCGCAACAGCCCTGGAAAATCCGCTGGAGAACCCGATGATCATCATCGAAGAAAACAGTGTTTCTGCGGCCTTCGGCGCGGAGACGATCAAGCAGGGCATTCAAACTGGTATCTGGGGCACGGTTCTCATCGCCATTTTCATGCTGATCTATTACCGTGTTGCCGGTCTGGTGGCGCTGGTTGGTGTCGTCGTGAACCTGCTCATGATTTTCGGGGCCATGGCCCTCTTCAAGATCACACTCACCATGCCCGGCATCGCGGGCATCGCCCTCACCGTCGGCATGGGCGTGGATGCGAACGTGTTGATCTACGAACGCTTGCGCGAGGAAATGCGCGCGGGCAAGACGCTCAAGGCGGCGCTGGGTGTTGCCTTTGACAAGGCATTCGCCGCGATCTTCGACGTTCACGTCACCACGCTCATCACTTCCCTGATCCTGTTTTACCTCGCCAGCGGTCTGGTGAAAGGTTTCGCCATCACGCTCATCGTCGGTATTTTCGGCACGCTCTTCGGCGCGCTCATCGTTACCCGCGTGGTCTTCAACTGGTTCATTGATGCCGACAAGCTTCAGCATGTGAAGTTTGCCAGCTTCATTCCACAGGGCAGTTATGACGTGCTGAAATATTCCAAGATGTTCATCATCGGTTCATTCGGCTTGGCTGCGATTTCATTGATTGGTTTCGTCATCCGCCCCAACCACGGCATCGGAATTGACTTCCGCGGCGGTGCGATGACGCGTTTCGAGGTCAAGGAAAGCTTTGCCCCGCAGTCCGCCACCGAGGCTGTCGAGAACGCACTGAAGAAAGCCGGACTCAAGAGCTTCTATGTGCAGGAAAACACCAGCACCTCCGGGCAGCATCTGATTTCCATTCGCTCCGAAGAAAGCGACAAGGACATCGTCAAGAACACACTGCCCACAACATTCCCCGGCAAGCTGAATGAAGGGCAGACCACCACCGTCGGTTCCGTCGTCGGCAAGGAACTCGCGCAACGTTCCATGGTCGCCTACGTGGTCGCGATGATCGCGATTCTGATTTACCTCGCCTTCTTCTATGAGTTCTCCTTCGCGCTGGGGGCGATCATCGCGCTCTTCCATGACTGTATCATCGTCGTGGGCCTGTCGGTGCTCATGGGCCAGGAGCTTTCCATCATTCACATCGGCGCGGTGCTGACCGTGGCCGGTTACTCGATCAACGACACCATCATTGTCTTCGACCGAATTCGGGAAATGATCAAGGCCAAGGGCGGCACCGGGAGGATGCGAGACATCATGAACGAAGCGATTTCCATCACACTGAGTCGGACGCTGCTCACCAGCCTCACGGCCCTCGTCCCGATGGTCGCGCTCTACTTCTTCGGTGGACCTTCCATGAAGGAGTTCTCGCTGCCCATTCTCATTGGCATCATCGTCGGCACCTACTCGTCCATCTACATCGCCAGTCCGTTGGTGCTCTGGTATGCGCGCAAAACCGGCACCAGCCTTCACCGCCAAGTGCTCGATTCCGTCGAACGCGAAGCCAAACAAGACAAACCTATTGTGACGGCGTGAAGAACTTTCATCATGTCCAGCAGCTTTGGCACTCTCTTTCGCGTCAGCACCTTCGGTGAGTCACACGGCGCGGCGATTGGTTGCATCGTTGATGGTTGTCCGCCATGCATTCCACTGACTGCGGACGACATTCAGCTTGAACTGGACCGCCGCCGTCCGGGTCAGAGCAAAATAGTCACGCAACGCAAAGAGGCCGACCACGCCGAGATTCTCTCTGGCGTGCTCGATGGCGTCACGCTCGGCACCAGCATTGGCATCATCGTTTCCAACGAAGACCAGCGCTCCGATGCCTATAAAGAAATGGAGACGGCGTATCGCCCCTCGCACGCTGATTACACTTACGATGCCAAATACGGCATCCGCGCCGTCGCGGGCGGCGGACGCTCGAGCGCGCGTGAGACCATTGGTCGCGTTGCTGCCGGAGCTATTGCGAAGAAAGTGCTGCAACACTCTTTCCCGGGTTACGAATGCATCGCCTTCGTCCAGCGCGTGCAAAACATCGAGGCTTCCGAATCCGCAATCCGCAATCCGCAATCCACGATCATTGAGTCCAATATCGTCCGCACTTGCGATCCTGATGCCGCGGAAAAAATGATTGCGCTCATCGAGCAGATGCGCGGCGAGGGGAACTCCGTTGGCGGCGTGATCGAGTGCGTCGTGCGCGGCGTGCCGGTTGGATTGGGCGAGCCGGTCTTCGACAAACTGGAGGCCGATCTCGCGAAAGCGATGCTGAGTTTGCCTGCGACCAAAGGCTTCGAAATCGGCAGCGGATTCGAGGGAACAAAACTCACCGGCTTGGAACACAACGACGAATTCTACACGGATGAAGCGGGCCGCATCCGCACCAGGACCAATCGCAGCGGTGGCATTCAGGGCGGCATCAGCAACGGCGAAGACATCGTCTTCCGCGTCGCCTTCAAGCCCACCGCCACTGTCTTGCGCGAGCAGAACACGGTCACTAAAACCGGTGAATCAGCCACGATTAAGGCGCGCGGCCGTCACGATCCCTGCGTGCTCCCCCGTGCGGTGCCGATGGTGGAGGCAATGGTGCATCTTGTGTTGTGCGATCACTGGCTGCGGCATCGGGCGCAGAACGTGGCGGGCAATTAACATTTTAAAAACCATCGTGTCTATTCAGCGCCGATCAATCGGACTTCGCACCATCGCCGTAGTTGAAGTGCTCAAGGGCAGTCTCGCCCTCTCCGGCTTTCTCTGGGTGGCATTGGGCCGTGACACCGTTCCTTCACTGATGGCGCGGCTGGTGAAATACGCGCATATCGATCCCGACGGCAGCATCGCGAGTTTTTTCCTTACGCAAGTAACTCACTTCAATCCCATGATGCTGGCCGGGGTGGTGGTGGCTTACATCGCGTTGCGTTTTGTTGAGGCGTATGGCCTTTGGCGCGAGCGGCATTGGGCGGAATGGCTCGCGGCCATCTCGGCGACCATTTACATCCCGCTTGAGGTTCTAGAAATCATCAAACATCCATCTTGGAGTCACGTGGTCACTTTGGTGGTGAATATCAGCATCGTCATCTTTCTGACCTTCGTGCTCTGGCGCTCGCGCAACCGCTCTCAGCGGGCGGATTCCTGAACAGGCGCGAGAGTTATTGTGGATGTTCCGCGAAAGGGAACGATCTCCAATCGCTGCGGCCAGATGCGGAGCGTGACTGCACCTGTTTCCGCCTGATCAATGAGCGATATTTTGCGCGCGATGCACTCGTCGCGGATGCGCGCCGGCAGTTTCTGGCCCTCCGGGAAGGTGTTGTTGGAACTGATGATGACGCGGGGCTGCGTGGCATTGAGGAATTCAGGGAGCATAGTAATATCACTTGAGTGCTGGTTGCGGATGAGCACATCGCAACGGGCGGAGCCGGCGGGCAGTTTTTCCAGGATGTGTTTCTCCGCGAGGAAACCAGCATCACCACATAAGAGGATGCGGAATGATCCAGTTTCAAGCCGGATGACAAGAGCCCGGTCATCAGCCCGGCTGGCGCGCAGGGCGGCGGGCGGATATAAAATTTCTGCGCGAACACCTTTTGTGAAATCTATGTGATCGCCTGCCGACAGTGGCGATGGTTTGATGCCGAGCGCGAAAAGCTTGCGCAGGCTGCCGCTGCGGGAGGCGTATGTCGTGGATTCCAAAGCTGATAAGAATGTGTGCTCCGGTTTGTAATCGCGGGTGATGGCGGGGGCCGCGCCGATGTGCTCGTAATCCGCATGACTGAGGATCAGTCCTTGCAGCCGGTTCACGGCGGCGTTTTGCAGGTAAGTCCGCGTGAGATGCTCATAATCCTTCTCGCCGCCGCAATCGATCAGCCATTGAGAACGATCGACGCGGAGGTGATGGGCCGCGCCCCCGGTGTGGAGCCGTAACATGGTGAGTTCGACTGGCGCGCGCAGGATGAGCGAGGGTTGATCGACAAAAAAATTACCACCGGGAATGGTCGCGAACATTTGGGCGATAACCATGGCGCTTCGGGCGAAGAACCAGTTGGCGTTTCCCAACAGCGCCGGAGCAAAAGGCACATGCGCGATGGTGGCCAGAAGCACCAGCACCACCGTGAAAAGAATGAGGAAGGCCACCGGAACCAGCACGAGATTGGCCGCCAGTGCGATGGGGGAGGCAAGATGAAAATGGCGAACGGTGAGAGGCAGGCTTCCGATCCATGAGGCGGCGGAAATGGAAATCATGCCCGCAAGCCAGCGTCGCGAGTGCAACGCAAGGCGCTGCATTTTATTGAGAAGAGTTTCTGGCATGAAGGGATCATGCTCGGTCATCGGGCGCTGCAGGTTGAGCAACGGGCGATTCAACAGGGCGATGGCCGTGATGACGCTGAATGAGAATTGAAATCCGATGGAGAAGAGCTGGCTGGTGTCATCAATGAGCAGAAGCAACGCCGCCGCACCCAGGCTGTTGAGCACATCGGAGCGGCGATGCCATAGCTCACCACTGAGAAGAACGGCGGCCATGACCGCGGCGCGGACCGTGGAGGGACGAAGTCCGGTGATGAATGCGTAACCAAAGAGCGAGAGGCCGACGACGATGGCCATGGTCGCGCGTGATGCGCCGAGCGGCTTGAGTAAGATCCAGAGAATCCATCCGATGATTCCCACATGCAGGCCGCTGACAGCGAAAATGTGCAGGGTGCCGGTCGCGCGGAAGGGTTGCTCCAGTTCCCGCGCATCGGCTTCCGCGCCGCCGAGCACGGTGGCCAGAATGATTTTTCGGGCGTCATCGTCATTGCCCAATCCTGCGCCGAGAGTGACCTGCATCCATTCGCGGCAGCGCTGCGCGCCATGGTCCAGCCACGCAATCAGATTCCATGAGTCAACTGTGAGCGGCTGGATGCGCGTCGCGCGGAGTTCCCCTATCATGCCATGTCGGAGATCTTGGGTGCGTTGATCAAACTGGCCGGGATTGTCCGGCAGCGGAGCGAGCCGGAGCCGGCCTTCAATTCGATAGGCTCCCGGCGAGAGATCCGTGTCGCGTTGGTTGTAAAGATGAAGGCGGGATTTTCCACACCAGGTGAGGCCGTCATACGGCGCGGTGATTTTTTCAGCGTAGAACATGGCCTGGCCCGGTTCGGTGCCGGGCAGGTCGCGTCGCAAGGGTTTTTCGATACGCCCTTCAGCAATGACGCTTAGAGGTGTTGCTCTTCCGCTGAGCACATGGAAGATAGGATGGCGGAATGTTGCATCAAGGTTGGCAGAATGTCGGCAGGCGAAAACCACCACGGTAAGAGTGAGTAATCGTGTGAAGGTGGAACCGCGGCAGGCGAACACCAGCGCGGCGATCCCTGCGCCAAGCCAGAGCCAGGTGGGGAGCAACGCGCTGAGTGCATCGGCCAGCGCGATGCCGAAAACTGCCGCCAGTGCCAGCGTAGCCAAGGGGCGCGACTGCATGGCTGCTGGCCGCATCATGGCAGTTTTTGTCAGGCAGTTTCCTCGTCAGAGGATTGTTCCTGGAGTTGCTCCGCAGCTTTGGTGGCTTGCAGGTGCTTGAACTCGGCCTCTTGCAGTTCGGTGATCTTGTGTCTGGCGTTTGCGCTGTGGCGGGTATCAGGGAAGGTTCCGATGATATGTTCCAGGGTAGTTCGCGCGGCCTCGAAATTGTGCATATGGGCCTGAACGTCGAAGAACCGGAACAGAAGAAAGGCGGCATTGTCCGGGGTCCACTCCTGGCTTTCGATCTGTTCGTTCAGAAAGCCCAAGGCTTTGTCCGGCTCATGAAGCTTGTCGGCATAGGTTTTTGCAATTTCGGAAATCGCATGCACGTCATCAGGTTTGCCCTGAAGCAAATTTTTGAATTCCTCAATTGCTCCCTCGTAGTCCCCGGCGGCCATCTTTGCCGCGGCTTTCATGCTTTCGTCCGGGGCGACCTCCTCGCCTGAGGAATACATGACCGTGCCGACCGCATCGCCAAATTTTGGGAGAACAACAATGACGAAAAAGAACCCCACTACCACAGCCAGCCCCAGGATGGCCGCAAACTGGATCAGGGGATTGTTCTGCCAGGCCTCGGTATGCCATTTTAGCAAAACATAAAGCACGGCACCCGCAAAAAGCCCAGTGATGCCGAATTTTAGGAGAACACGCGGACTCATGGTAAATCGTTTGGGGGGTAAGCTAGCAAGTCACTGAAATGGTATAAAGAACAAAATGTGTGAACCGCGTGACCGAGGCAGTAAAAAGTGGCTGGGTCTTGCGCATAGTTGAGAAAAGTGTATTACAATGGCGAATATGAAATCAGAATCTTCAATGGCTTGAGAGGTCGGTATTTTCAATATTCTCACTTTAACAGTAATTTTTAGATAAACGTAAGATTTATCTTGAAATTATCGCTTTTAGAGTGTTAGATTCTAATTACCATGCGGGCATAGCATAGTGGTTAATGCCCCAGTTTTCCAAACTGGATAGACGGGTTCGATTCCCGTTGCCCGCTCCAGGCCTTGAATTTTCAAGGCTTTAAATCCCAACAAGCTATGAAAACATCCCAATACATTACAGTGGTTGCATCGGTTGCAGCTGTTTTACTGTCCCCAGCCATTGGGCGAGCTGGTGAGGCTACCGTTTGTGATAAAGTGGCCACACTTGTTCGAGAGGCAGTTGAAAAAGAGCCGCAGAAAGTTCTGATAATTGTGGAAGACAATATGGTGGCCAACGAAACTTGCGCGTGTGAAATCGTGAAAGCTGCCATTCGTGCTTCAAGGGCAGACGCGGAGTTGATCAAGCAGATTGTCACGACGGCGGTCCACGTCGCCCCGAATCGCGCGGCCTTGATTGCCGAATGCGCTTCAGTTGTGGCACCAGACAATTCCAAGGGAGTTGTGGACACAGTCAAGGGAGTAACGGGCGTGCAGCCGGTGGAACCTGTCACGGTGCCAACGGGCGGAGGAACGGACTACGGCCTGATTCCATCGGACATTCGCGGGGTTTATCTGGTCTCCCCATCCACAGGCGGAGTAACCACAGTCACAACCACGACGGAAGACAAGCCGAGCACGACCAAGAAAAAAGTCAGCCATCGCAGACCGCCGCATCAATCGCTTCCGCAATCGCCCTCGGTGGCCACGACGTCGCCGTAAAATGCGGCATGTCAGTTCCAACCCGACCAAACATACCGTTCAGATTTAATCACACCTGCCAACCACCAATATGAAAGCAGTTGTCTCAACAATAGGAGCTACTCTCCTCCTGGTTTCTGTTTCCGCGCAAGGTCAGGGGTTGCTCTCCATCGGGCAACGAACGGACTATAAAGAAAACATCCCGCTGACAGTGAATATTACCGCAGGCGGCGGCTATGATCACACTACTTACGGGTCATCGGGGACTAATGCGGACAATGTGGACTCCGGCTTCATCCAAAGCGGCGTGGGCCTCAGTCATGCATCCAGCAATCACGTCACCAAAACGGTGCTGGGCGCGGATTTCAGTGCGATCCATTATTTGGATGACAGCCAGAACGGTGTGCAGACCTACTACAATGCACGCGTGAGTTTTGATGTGGAACATGCTTTCAGCCGCAGACTGGCAGTTAAGAACAATTTCTATTTCGCTTATGAAATCGAGCCTGACTACAGCATCGGCGCCACCAGCGGACGGCGTGCCGGACAGTATATGTATGGCTATGACAATTTTTCTGTGAGCTACGCCTGGAGCGAGCGCTTCGCCTCGACCACTGGCTACACCGTCACGGGCATTCATTACAAAGATGATGATCAGGCGGCGAGGGAGGATCGCTGGTCTCAGATCGTTTCCGAACAAATCAGTTACAAGCTGAACCGGAACACTACCCTGGCCGCTGAATACCGCTTTGAATACACGAATTACACCAAAAACAACGGCAGCAACGGTCTTGGCAGCCCGGACTTCAAAGCCCATTACCTGTTGGTCGGAGTGGATCAGGCGTGGAGCCCGAAGCTGAGCAGCAGTGTGAGAGCGGGCGCGGAAATCTACGATTCGGACCGCACCAGCCAGACATCGCCCTACTTGGAAGCCTCTCTCAATTACGGACTTTCCCGCACAAGCAGTTTGAGATGGTATAATCAACTCGGTTATGATGGTTCCGACATCGGCGACTACAATGCGCGCTATGCCTTCCACACGGGAATTATTGCCTCGCAGAAAATCACCGAAAAACTCACAGGCAATGCGGGCATCCATTACGTCCACAGCAATTACAAGGGCAATGACGTGAACCCCTCCACCACCGACAATGAAATCAACGCCTCCGTGGGCATGAATTACAGGCTCTGGAAAAACTTCAGCGTGGATGCCAACTACTCTTACACCACGATCGCCTCGGACATTTCCAGCAGGGAGTATGACCGCCACTACACCACGCTGGGCGTCAACGCCTCATTCTAAGACCGCCAGCCTTCACGGCTAATTGCTCCCATGCAATTTGAAGGCGTCTGGTTCAAAATAATGGAAGAACAGACAAAATGAAGAAAGGCTTTGATTTGCCCAGATTATTTTACTAGTCTTGATAATTAACATCAAAGACATTCATGAATCCTGAAAACTTGGAACTCCAGCGTCATGCGCTTGATTACTGGCAAATCGTCAGAAACCGGCTGGGCCTGATCCTCTTTTCATTCCTGCTGGTCTTCACTGCAGCCGCAATTCTGACATACATCATGCCGCGGAAATACCGCGGACGCGTTGAGATGGTCATCGAGCGCAATGTTGAGGACGTGCGCGTGGAAGGCCACTCCGCGGAGATAAGCAACATCTTCACCGACAACTTCCTCAAAACCCAGTTCGAGATCATCACCAAACGCAAAACCCTGGATCGGGTGGACGCCAAGCTTGGTCTCCAAAAACGCTGGAATCTGCCCTCTCGCCAGATCACCGTCGCCAAGCTTCTCGCCAATCTCGATTCGCAAAGCAGCATCAAGTCGGACTTCATCAGCGTAGAATACTTCGACGAGGATCCCAAACTGGCCGCAGACATCGCCAATGCCATCGCCGAAAGCTACAAGGAAACACGACTGGAGGTAGATGGTCTCCGCTCGGAAAACGCTATCGTGCAACTTACGGCCCAGATAGCCTCCAAGGAGCAGATCACCAGCATTTCCCTTGGCAAGATGATCGAGATCAAACGCAGGCTCGGCATTGTAGAAATGCCCTCCTTTGGCACCCAGCGGGTTGCCGGGCAGGACTACGTCAACACAGTGGATTCATCCACGCTGGTCATCGCGGAGAATGATGTTTACAAACTCCAAAAGGAGATCGGCGACATGACCGCCCAGATTACACAGTTGCAGAAACTCGAGGGTGATGACCTCATCCGCCAGGCAGGGGAGTTGCGCGTTGAGAACGACACCATCCGAAAACTCGCACCCATCTATCAGGATTTTCTCATCAAAAAAGAAAGTCTGGCCAGCGAGGGCATCGGTCTCAGCCATCCCAAAATGAAAGGGATGATGGCTGAACTGGTGCGCACGCGGAAGCTTCTGTTGGAAGCCGCCGAGGACTATCGGAAAAATCTCACGATGCGAATCGATATTTCCCGCAGCCAGCTTGCGGAAGCCAGGGGCCTCAACAAATCACAGCGCGACAAATCAATCGACAATGACGCGAACCATCAGGAATACCTCAAGGCCAAAAAAGAATGGGAAATCACGGAGATGGAACTGGCCAAACTAAAGGACACCAAGGCGCAAAAAGAAATCGACCGCCAGATGTCCAAAACTCCCGTCACCATTTATCAAGCGGCGGAACCTGAAACCCGTCCCGCCAAACCCAACGTCACCCTCAATCTCGCACTCGGCGGTGTGGTCGGAATATTCATCGGATTCGGCCTCGCCTTCTTCCTGGAATATCTCGACACCAGTGTTAAAAGCATTGATGAAGTCGAGCGCCAGCTTGGCGTCCCGGTGCTTGCCGTCATACCCAAGAACGTCCCGGTGCTTCATCGAACCAGCGGCTCCAGTCCCGATGCGGAGGCCTACCGCATCTTGAGAACCAACCTCGAGTTCAATCGCAAAAACAAAGAAGCCAATTGTTTCAGCGTCGTCAGCGGTGGTGCGGGCGAAGGTAAAAGCACCACCATGGTCAACCTGGCGTTTGTCTGCGCGCAGGCGGGCTACAACACACTCATCATCGATGCCGACTTGCGCCGCCCGCGCATGCACACCTTCTTTGACATCCCGAACCATCAGGGGCTGAGCACTTATCTCACCACGGCCATGGCCTTGGAAGATGTCGTCGTCCGAACCCCTGTGGAGAACCTCTACTTCATGCCCAGCGGCATCACGCCCTCGGACAGCGCTGGGCTGCTGAACTCCAAGCGTTTCACCGACCTCCTTGCAGACGTGAAAAGTCGTTTCGACATTGTCTTGATCGACTCCCCTCCCATCCTCGGTGTCAGCGACGCCAGCGTTCTCGCCGCTGAAGTGGATGCCAGCATCATCGTTGTGCAGCATCGCAAACTTCCGCGTCAGATGCTCTTGCGCGTGAAGCAGGGAGTAGAGAATGTTGGCGGCTCCGTGCTCGGCGTCGTTCTTAACCAGGTCGATATCCGCAGCGATGCCGCTTACGGATACTATACAAGCTACTACAGCTACTACAGTCCGCAGGGCAATGACAAGCAGGCGGCGAAAAAAGTGCGGTCAAATAAATCCTCCCCGGAAGTATCCTCGCCCGAGGAGGTAGCATCCGTTGCCGATTCCGGCAGTGATATGTTCTGATTACCACCGTTTTACATAAAATTTTAACGCCATGAAATCCTTTTCCCACTCCTTCTCGTTCATGTTTGTCTGGTTGTCACTGACCAGCCTCCCTGCATTAGCGCAAGGCACGGAACAACTGCTCCGGCCCGGTGACAGCATCATCGTAAGACTTTCCGGTGTCCCGGCTGAGGAGATGGCCGTTGTTTCCAATACCTACGACATCGGAGACTCGGGCACCATCAATCTTCCCTATATCGGCGAGGTTCGCGCAGCTGGAAACCGGCCTTCGCAGTTGCAGAAGAACATTGAGGGAGCCTACAAGAGTGCTGAAATCTTCACTCATCCCACCGTCGGGGTTACTCTGAATAATGCGGGCGGTGGAGGCACGCAGGTCATCTACGTCAGTGGCGAAGTGAAAACTCCTCGAGCCGTGCCTATCGCCCCGAACATGACCATTCATGACGCCATCACATCAGCAGGCGGCCCCACGGATTTTGCCAAGATGAAGGCCGTCAAACACACTCGCGGCGGTGTCACCAGCATCCGTGACCTGAGAAAAGCCGACAATCCCGACGCGCAGATTCCCGCACAACCGGGCGATAAGATTCACGTGCCGCAGTAACCACCGTAAGCTGCCAGTCTGTGTGTCGTAGGACGTTCCGCTGGTCTCCACTTCACTCTGTCTTTTTCGCCTTGATAAAAAATGTCAGCGCGGCACCCAGGATCAGCAACGCGGCAGCAGTCTGGAATGACGAATCAAAATTTCCACTGCTTGCCTTCAGCCGTTGCGCGACGGAACTGAGCATGCTGCCCGCGCCCCAAGCTGTGAATAGCACGCCATAGTTCATCCCAAAGTTTTTCAGGCCCCAGAGATCTTTAGCGAAGGAGGGGAACAGCGACAGGTTCGCACCGTAGTTGAAGCCAATCAGCGTCGCTACCAGCACGATGACATATTTCGCGCCGTCGGTAGATTTGGTGACAGGAATGGCAATGAACATAAGCGCGGCCTGAAACAACAGCACCAGCATTAGCGTCCAGCGCCGCCCGATTTTGTCCGAGAGCAGACCGGCGCAGATGCGCCCCGCGGCGTTGCCCACCGCCATGACGGCAACCGCGATGAACGCAGATTCCTTCATCGTGGTCTTCGCCATTCCGCTGATGCTGCTGATGACCATCAGCCCCGCGCCCGCGCCCGCGAAATAGATCAGCCAAAGCACCCAGAATCCCCGCGTGCGCACCACTTCTCCGGGTGTCAGTCCCGTCGCCGCAGGTTTCGCATTTGCACTCGCGACGTAACCTGCCGGCGGGTTTACTAGCAGCTGCGACAAGCCAACGATGACCACAAGAAATCCGCTGCCCAGAATCAGCATGGACTTCTGCAACTGGTAGTGCTCGACAAGATATTTCGACAAAGGCGCGAGATAAACCGGCGCAAGCCCGAAGCCCGCGACGACGAGCCCTGCGATAAGTCCCGTTTTGGCGGGCGGAAACCATTTCAAAGCCGGAGGCGTCGCGGAAGAATAACCGAAGCCCATGCCCAGTCCGCCCAGCACACCAAAGCCCAGCAGCCAGAGCGCGTAGCTGGTCGTCGTCGAAATAAGAATCATACCCGCGCCGATCAGCAGCCCGCCGATGGTCGCGGTGACGCGCGGTCCGAGTTTATCCTGGCAGCGGCCAGCGACGATCATCGCTCCTGCGAACACGAGACAGCACAGAGTATAGGGATCGTTTAGGTCAGATGCTTTCCAGCCGACTTTGTCATTTACAAATTCCTTGGTGATAGCATCCTTGAACATGCTCCATGCATACAACACACCCAGCGCGAGGTTGAT
>JAYVZW010000261.1:0-5405 GCA_043783015.1 Verrucomicrobiota bacterium | reverse complement strand
GAAGTTCCTCGTGCTCGATGAAGCTCATGCGTATCGCAGTGTGCAAGCCACCGAGATCGCTTTCTTGCTGCGCAGGCTCAAGGAACGGCTCGGTGTCATCAAGCCAGTTTGCATCGCGACATCGGCTACGCTTGGAGACCCGAAAAAGGCCGGCAACTCAGAACGCGTGCAGCGGTTTGCATCTGGATTATTTGGCGAACCATTCAACCCCAGCGGCCTCATCTATGGCACGGCAAAGACAATCATCGCCCCACCGAAAACAGCCGAGCCAAGCGTAGCTGACTACTTGGCCGCTGGCGATGCACTGGCGAATGGCGGGGCCGAGGCTGCTCTGGCTAAACTGCCTGCTATCAGCGCAAGTTCATTACGGGAGTGGTTGGAGTCTGACGCGAACGTCTTCAAACTTCGCAGTGAGGTTCTTCGCAAGCCCATTCGATTTGAGGATGCGGCGGAACGAGTCTTCAAGAGCCATCCACAGCGTGAGGCCGCTTTGTCGGCTTTGCTCGCGCTTGTTGCCACTGCGGACGAAAATCAACCAGGGCATGAGGCATTGTTGCCAACACGTCTGCACTACTTTCTCCGCGCTCAAGACGGTTTGCATGTTTGCCTGCGGGAAGATTGCCCTGGTCGCAATGGCGATGTGCCCGCCGTGTTTCCATCGCGCCGTGCGGATGACGCCTCCATTCCCGAAGGTGTTTGTCCTGCATGCCACGCCGCTGGACGCGCTTCCAAACTCGTCGAAACCGTCACTTGTCGTCGATGTGGCTGGCTTTACGGGGCATTACGAGACCTTGGTCCGACACGAGCGCGAGCAAGGCGAGACACGGGTGAGTCGTCAGTCGAAGGAGCTATAGTGCCTCCGCCAAGTCACGACTCATTCGATACCGACTTGGGTTGGGCGCCTGATAGCTTTCATACTTACGTCTCAGTGTCGCCGGAGATTCCGTATCCACGGCCCATCGCTGATAGCGATGAAGAACGAGATAACGACAAGCTCCTCTTTAACCCAGAGTTAGCCGCGTGGTGCGCGGCGTGTGGGAAGCGCAAGCAAAGCAGCAGCGATTCATGCCAATGCGGCAAAGCTGGGCACGAGCGTTTGATCGACATTTTCCATCGCCAATGCCCCACGGACAAAGGCACGGAACAGTTGGAGAAGGATGTGAAACACATGCTGGGGCAGTGCCCAAATTGCCTCGCGCGAAACACCATGGGCGTCGAGCCAGTGCGACGCTTCCAGGAGTCCGAAGATGAGGCTGGACTTGCTGCTGCCATTCCCTTCGCCCACTTCGATGTTTCGCCTTGGGTGCCGAAGGAACGCTGGAAGATTCGCAAATTGCTCTGTTTCGCCGACCAGCGACAAAAGGCGGCTACATTCCCGGCCCTGTTGGAAGATGAAATGTTCCCTTGGGACCTCGGTCGTGAGATCACTCGCATCACACTCAAGGAGGTGAAGCCGCTGAAATTCACCAAAGTGGCTGATCTGCTGCATCAACAATTTGCAGACACCTCCCTGTCGCCCGAAGACAAACTCTTGTTGCCATCATCGGTGCGTCCCGAAGGCGGCGACCCGGACTGGAAACAGTTCTTCCAAGCTCAAGTGTTCGCCTACTTTGGCATTCCTGATTCGTCACGCGACAGCGCAGAGGATTTCGGAGCCGTGCGCGTCCGCTACGACCTCGATGATGCTAAGCGAGTGGCACTGAATGGTGCCCTGGAGGCATTTAAGCTTTCACCATCAGACAGCGAAGCTCTGCTCCAAACCTTGTTTGTGTATGCGAGAAAGCGTAAAGCCTTCGGGCTTCCCCAAGGGGTAAAGCATAACGACCCTGCATTTGGGCGGGTGACGGCAGACATTTTTCTCGCGAAGGAAAAGGGTGGGCTGAAAAATGCCGAAGGTTTCGTCTCCGCCGTCACGAGCGCACAAGGTAACGAGTTCACCAACTACCTCTCACGCTCATTGAGAATCAGCATCACAGAAGCACGGGAAGTAGCGGCGAATTTGTGGGGGGTGTTCACCAGAACCGCCACACTCCGTCAAAATGACAGCGATAGATGGCGGCTCATACAGTCAGATTTGCAGGTAGAAACTGCGCCTCAAAGGTTTTGCTGCTCTACCTGCCAAACCGTTGCAACATGGAACTGCCGCGACGTTTGTCCCAAGAAGGAATGCTGCGGCACGCTGGTGGAAATGCCGTCACTGGATCAAGATGATCGTCTGATTGCACGTTGGGTATCCGCACGTCCCGACGTCACCTTTCAATCGTTGGCATCGGAAGAGCATACCGCCCAACTCGCGAAGAATGTCGCCGCCCTCGTTGAAGAGGACTTCCGTGGATCGGGTGTCAATTTACTCAGTTCGACGACCACGTTCGAGATGGGCATCAACATCGGCGACTTGCAAAAGGTGCTGCTTCGCAACGCACCTCCAAGCGCGGCGTCCTACATTCAGCGCGTTGGTCGCGCAGGTCGGGGAGCAGATCGAAATGCGGTGTGCGTCACCCTCTGCAAAGGCACCAAGTATGATCTCGATTGCTGGCGGCAACCCGAGCAGCGGCTCATGCAGGGCACTGTAAATCCACCATCGGTTTTCCTGCTCAACGCTCATCTCGCGCAGCGCCATCTTAACGCTTACTTCTTCGCGTCTGCGTTGCGCGAGAACATGGCGACTCTAGGAAGCTTGGCGCGGAAGCAGCAGATTCCCTTGGGCATTTGCATACCGCAAGAACTTCGCAAGGGACTGCCGGCCAACTCCTTCCCCAATGGAACCGAGAGCGCCGTGCTGGACCTTTCAAGCGCGATGCGCCAGTGCGGATCTCCGACGGTTGACAATGCGTCACTCAGCGAGATAGCGGATGCCGTTGGCGGCTGGCCTTCCGCGTTGGAGTCATGTGTCACTGGCTACGAGAAGCGAATGCAGGAAATTCGTGACGATCTTCAGGCGCTCTTGGATGAGCGCGATGAACGCCACAAGCAATTCCAGCCTACTTTTGAGTCTGACAGGGCCATTCAGTCAATCCTCAAGGCAGACCTCATCAGCATCCTCGCGAAGCGCGGGTTCCTTCCGCGTTATGCCTTTCCACTGGATGTCGTTGAACTGGTGACCAAGACCGACCGCTATGCAGACAGTGATGTGGCCCTCAGCCGGGATCGCGGGCAGGCGATTGGCGAATATGCACCTGGAGCCCAAGTTGTGGCGCGAAAGCAAATGTTCACAAGCGGTGGCCTGTTCTTCTCTACACGGAAAGAGATGCCTGATCCCGAATGGTTTTGGCGCTGTCCTGAGTGTCAGTTGATTCGCACCGAGATCACCAAAGCGAGGCTCATTGAATCACTGGGGAATAGCTGTCCTGCATGTCATCATCATGTGCTGGGCGTCAACATGCGCCGCTTCATTCAGCCGACAGCATTTCTTCACGATGAAAAGGCTAAGGCAAGCTTTGGGCGAACCAAGCCGATACGTCAACGGCAAGGGCTTACTCACTTCATCGACACGCTTGATGGCGTGACATTCACCGTGAACACAGGCTTCAACATCGCCCTGAAAAAGGACGGCAAGCTCTTCCGCTACAACCATGCGCCTGGAAATAAAGGCTTCAAACTCTGCCGCCTCTGCGGGAGAAGCGAGCCTGTGCCTCTCACGGGCGCACCAGCGTCCCAGCACAAGTGGCTTCGTTACCTGCCCATCTTTGGTCACAATACGCAATGTTCATCTGAGGCCAATCGCTCGATCACCGTCGCCTACGGCCACATTTTTGAATCGTTCTGTCTCGTTGTGCGGCCACTCATCTCTCCGCATTCACGAGAGTCCCTCGGTTATGCGCTTCACCGTGGCCTGTGCGGAGTCCTGGAACTCGATCTCAATGAAGTTGGGGTTAGCTTTCGTCGCAGCCAGACCGGAGGCGATGAAATCGTTCTGTTCGACAAAGCCCCTGGTGGAGCTGGCCTCGTGCTTGATGCCCATGCCAGATGGGATGAGGTCGTCGAAGCTGCGTCACGGATCGTAACCTCATGCACCTGCATAGCTGATTCTTCCGGTAAGGCGGCTTGCTACAGCTGTCTCAAAGACTTCTCCAACCAAACGCATCACGAATTGTTGGATCGAAGGAAGACTGGGGTGTTCGTCTGATGTTGGATCATATAGCCACCGGCTTCCCGCTCTTCGCAGAAGCATAGATCGCATCAATGACCTGCATCAAACGCAGCGCCTGCTCCGGGGTGTTCAGCGCAGCGGCTTTGCCTTCGATGGCTTCGATAAAGTTCGCGGCGGAGCCGATGCGGCCCATGTCTTCACAGGCGGGCGTGGTGATGCTGCGGTTCACGCTGTTGCCGTTTTCTTGAACGTAGAGTTCGCAAGTGTCGATGGCGGTGTTGTCGAGTCCATCGATGCCGAAGAGGCGTTCGACTTTGCCGCCAGCCTTGGTGCCTTGGAAGACCACGGAGACTTCCTCGCGTTTCACCATTTCGGCCCAGGAGACTTGCAGGCTGAGCACTTGACCGGTTTTGAAGGTCACAAAGCCGTGCGCTGCGTTTTCCACATCGGTCGTGCCGCCCACGCGGTCGGGAATGCCCCACGGGCCTTTGAATTGCTTGTCCTGGATGAAATCTGAAAAGGTCTGACCCAGAACATAAGCAGGCTCGGGATAGCCCATGAAATACATCGCGAGATCCACCATGTGCAGCAGATCAATGAGCGGGCCGCCGCCGGAGAGTTCCTTGGTGGTGAACCAGCCGCCGAAGCCGGGGATGCCGGTGCGGCGGATCCACTTGGCCTGCGCGGAATTAATCTTACCGACCATGCCATCCTTGATGTATTTCATCATCGCCTGCGCTTCAGGCCGGGCACGATTGTTGAAGTTGAAGAGCACTTTCTTGCCGGCTTTCTTGGCGGCGACGATGATCTCCTTCACTTCTTTTGCGTTCAACGCCGGTGGCTTCTCGGAGAAAACGTGCTTGCCCGCCTTGAGGCACTGGACCGTCAGCGGCTTGTGGAATTTATTCGGCACGATGACGCTGACCGCCTTGATCTCCGGGCTTCCCTTGAGCATGGCTTCCACGGAATCATAGGACTTCGCGATGCCATATTTCTCTGCCGCCTTGGCTGCTGCGCCGGGAGCCGCATCGGCCACGGCGACAATTTCCGCTCCTGCCTGGCGAAATCCTGCCGCGTGATATTGCAACATGCCGCCTGCTCCGATGATTCCGACTTTGATGGCCATAAATGTATTTTATTGTAATGATTAATGGGTATTATTCAGGACGCAAGGATGTCGATTTCAGGACAAAGTGTCAAGACTTGAAAGCAGAGTTGTCGTGTAGCAGTCAAAACCGGACTGTTCTGTAGCAGTCAAAACCGGAATTGTTTTTTTAGTCGAGTTTGGGGCCGCAGTGGAGGAGAATTTTTGGGC
>JAYVZW010000260.1:0-5416 GCA_043783015.1 Verrucomicrobiota bacterium | reverse complement strand
CCTTCTCTGCGTTGACCGGCCCCATTGGTCAGGCCGCTTACGCTTCCGCCAAGGCCGGACTAATCTCCCTCGCGCAATCGCTCGCCCGCGAATACGGTGCGCGGAACATCCGCGTGAACTGCATTCTCCCCGGCTTCATGGAGACCAAAATGACTGCGCATCTCAGTGACGCAAACCTCGCCCGCTATAAGCAAGCGCACACTCTGGGCCGCTTCAACACTGTCGCCGAGGCCGCGCGCTTTATACGTTTTCTCGATCTCGAAATGCCGCACACCTCCGGCCAGGTTTTCTCAATCGACAGCCGCCCGCATCCGTGGACATAGCCCGCCAAAGAGCAGCAGTGCGCGCGTCGCGCCCAATCATTACTTCATTCGCAGCACGCGATATTGGAACTCCGGCTCAATCCCGGAAAATATTTTTACCTCTTCAAAGAACTCGCGGTCGTCCAGCAGCGCAAAGCCATCGGCATTCATCGCGCGATTGAATCCCGAGTGCCCGTAAATTACGACAAGTCCCCTGGCTTCGCGTTTCGCACGTTGCATCAAAGACTCCAGGGCCGCGCGGTTTTGCACTTGCAAAATCGAAGGCAGATAAACCGGCATCACCTCGCCACCGTGGCCGTAGCAGGCAACCAGAGCCGCGTCTTTGTTCGCGAACCCCGCAACTTCCCGCAACGGCTCGATGGGATGGGTTTGCAAGTTTATCATCTGAAAGGAAGCGGAGTAAAAAAAGCCCAGAAAAGTGATCCCCCAAGCCAGCACGCGCCATCGCGACCGATCGATCAGCAACGCCAGAAGCGCGAGGCACACGGGCAGCAGGGTGATGACGAATCGTGGGTAAAAATACGAGTGAAAAGCCCAGGTCGCAGCCGCGAATACAACGGATGATGCCAGCAAGCTCAATAGAATAATGCGGACGGTGCCGTGCATTTTGCCATCAGCGCGAATCTGTTTAGCGCACAGCGCGATGAAGAGCAACCAGAAGGCAAATCCCCAGGCCATCGGATTCGCTACCGGCCAGGTCATGCTCGTTACAGGCGGATATAACTGTTCCGCGCCGCTCAGCAGACAGGAAAAAGTTTTCCCGACAAGTTCCAAATCAAGAACATGGGCGTCAGCCTCCTGTCCCGCCCAGTGACGCGCCTGCATGAGATTGGGCAGGAACATTTGTATGAAACACATGGCAGCAAACCCATTGGTCGCGGTCAGGCGGAACATCGCCGTCCAGCAGTCTTGTTGGTTCGCATACTGTCGCCAAAGAAGAATCGCCAGGCAGATGTTGAGCGCGGAAATTTCCAACACTGCGTTCGGATAGGCCCAGAGCCATAGGAATTCCGTCATTGCCCACCAAGCCCACGGCCAAATTTTGCGACCGTTGCGCTCGACGATCCGTGTCACGGCAAACATGCCGCTGATGCATAAAGGCACGACCAGCGCATAAGCCCGTGCATCCACACCGTAGCGGATATACCACGGATGAATCGCGAGCAGGAAAGCGGCGGCAATACCCGCACCCGGTCGTCCCCATGTGCGCAACAAAAGGCCGAGAAGAACCACCGCAAGGCAAGAAGCGACAAGTGCCGGAACCCGCGCGGACAAATCGCTGAACTCCTCCCGCTTCGCGCCCGTGAGCTTTTGCCACGCAGTGATGGACGTTTTTTGCAAGAGCGACATCGGCGCGTGATTAGTCGGTTTTTGATAATACCACGCGCAGCGTTTCCAATCGTGTGCCGTGAACTTTAACTGGCCTTCGTGTTTCTTGTCGGGCGTCCATTTCCCATGGCTCGCCTGCATGATGACCCAGGCTTCGTCCCACCACAGGCTCTTGCCGGCCAGCGGCAGACGCAATACAAGGCAGAAGGCGGCCGCTGCAATCAAAGCGGGCCAGAACCAGCGTGGATTTCCGATTTCCGATTTCCGATTTCCGTTTTCCGTGGTGGCAATGCCGCGCGCCCACCACTTCGATGTCAGCAACAATGCGCCGATCAATCCGGCATTGATCCATGCAGCATAGCGCACCCCCATGGCGGCGTCGTCCCACCAGTCGGTCTTGTGACCGCTGGCGGCGGCCTTGGCAATTTCCGGCAAATGATCCCTGCTCTGCGGCCCGAAGATTAACAAAGCCAGTTCAGCTGCCAGCAGAATCAGCAGAACAATGTGAACAGCGCGCAGCTTCATGCTTGGTTCTCAGGACTCGTTCACAGCATCTTCTTCCATTTCAGGAACAGAATGGGCAGCACGCCGGAGAGCATGATGAATGCCCAGGCGAATGGATAGCCCCATGATTTGTCCAGCTCCGGCATGTGATGGAAATTCATGCCGTAAATTCCAGCGATCAGAGTTGGCGGCAGGAAGACCAGGCTCGCCACTGTCAAAATTTTGATGATCTGGTTCTGCTGGTTGTTGATCAGGCCGAGCGTGGCGTCGAGCAGGAAGGTCATCTCGTTCGTCTGCTGGTTGGTGTAATCATCCATGCACTTCACGTCGCGCATCACGCTGCGGAATTGGGCGGCCAGTTCGCCACGCATCCAGCCGGAGGCATTGTGCAGGAAAAACTGGAGCACTCGCGTCAGACTTACAAGGCATTCGCGCAAATTCGACACCAGTTGATTTCTGCGTCCAAGCATTTTTACCACTTCATTGAGATCGCAAGTGGCGCGACCACCGGTATTATTACCGTTCGTGGAAAACAAATCCCGCGAGACTTGTTTCATGTCAGACTCGACACCTTGCAGAGCATCAGCAATGCGCGCGACGATGCGCTCCACCAGCAGGAGAAAAACGGCATCACTAAACACCGGCGTGGTGCATTGTCGTTTTATCATGTCGGGCAGGGCGCGAAAGGAAAGAGGGTCGGCATACCTCACCGTGGCCAGTGTTTCCTGATTGATGACAAAGGTGATCGAGGTGTTTTCAGGATCCGGCGTGTCCAATCCCACAGGCAACCATGCCGTCATGTAGAGCGCGCCATTCTCCACATACAAGCGGCTCGACTCCTCGATTTCTTGCATTTCTTCGCGGGTCGGGAGTTGATATTCCAACCATTGCTCGGCCTGAACTTCCTCTTCGCGCGAAGGATTCAGCAGGTCCAGAAAGACAGCATTATCCGGAAGTGGATGCTGTTTAGGCTCATTCCAATCAATGAGTTGTCCCTGTTGGGTGATGAGTCGGAGCATCTGGCATTGTAGCGTGGAATGCACAGATGCAAACTTCGCGCGTGGTGCTTTGATTTATACTCATGCAAAAAGGCCCAACTGCGCTGCTTCTTCAATCTTGCCGGCTTTTGGCTTGCGCGATTTGCCAGCAGGCGCAGGTGTATCCTGCAGCACCGAGACTTCATGCGGCGGATGACCCGCTTCCAATCGCTCCAGAATTTCCCGTGCACGCTTCAACACACTTTCCGGCAGGCCTGCGAGCCGCGCGACTTGGATGCCGTAGCTCTTCTCGGCACTCCCCGGAATGATTTTGCGCAGGAAGATGATCTGCCCATTCCATTCCTTCACCGCGATGTTGTAGTTCTTTGCTCCGGCGCAGATATAAGCCAGCGCGGTCAGCTCATGATAGTGCGTGGCAAAGAGCGAGCGCGCACCGATTTCATTGTGCAGATGCTCGGCCACGCTCCACGCGATGCTCAGCCCGTCGAACGTGCTGGTGCCGCGACCGATTTCATCCAGGATCACCAGACTGCGCTCAGTGGCGTTGTTGAGGATCATGGAGGTCTCGTTCATCTCCACCATGAACGTGCTCTGCCCACGCGAGAGATCGTCGCTGGCGCCGATGCGCGTGAAGATGCGATCTACCACGCCGATCTCCGCGCTGCTAACCGGCAGATAGCTGCCGATCTGCGCCATCAGCGTGAGCAGCGCGACCTGCCGGATGTAAGTGGATTTGCCCGCCATGTTCGGGCCGGTGATGATGAGCACGCGGTTTTCGTCCGGCTCCAAAGTGGTGTCGTTAGGGACAAATTTTTCTCCAGCAAGATTTTGGTCCAGCACCGGATGACGGCCATCACGGAAGAAAAGATTCCGCGTCTCGTTCAGCACCGGGCGTGTGTAATTAAAAAGCCGTGCCGTCTCGGCGAGCGACGCCAGCACATCCAGCACCGCGATGGCCTCGGCGGTTTCCTGGATCGCCTCCAGTTGTTCCATTGCGTGGCTGCGCAGCTTCACAAACTCTTCATATTCCAGCGCTTTCGCCTTCTCGTCCGCGCCAAGGATTTTGTCCTCCATGCGCTTGAGTTCGTCGGTGATGAAGCGCTCGCCGTTCGCGGTGGTTTGCTTGCGCACATAATCCGCAGGCACGTTCGCTAAATTCGACTTCGTGATCTCGATGAAGTAGCCAAAGACATTGTTGTATTTGATCTTGAGCGACTTGATGCCCGTGCGTTCGATCTCATCGTTCTGCAGCTTCGCCATCCAGTCACGTCCTTGTGTGGATGCGCCGCGCAGGTCATCGAGATCGGGCAAAAAACCCTCGCGGAAAATCCCACCCTCCTTGGTCGCTGCGGGCGGTTCTTCGACAATCGCCCGCAGGATTTCCGCTGCGATGCCGGTGAGGTCGCGCATTTCCTCATGAAGCTGCACGAGCAAAGTAGGGGCGGCATCCTGCCGCCCGTCGTTCGATGATGTCGGCAAGATGCCGACACTACATTCTTCCATCAGCGTCTTAATCCCCGGCACCACCTCCAGCGCTTGCGCCAATGAAACAAGATCACGCGCATTGCCGCTGCCCTGACTCAAGCGCCCCGCGGTCCGTTCCAAGTCCCGGATGTCCTTCAACAAATCGCGCATTTGCCCCAGCAGCATCGGCTCTTGCAGCATGGCGGCGATCACTTCCTGCCGCGCGACGAGCTGTGCCACATCGCGCAGGGGATGCAGCACCCAGCGCCGCAGCTTGCGAGCACCCATCGGCGTGCAGGTGCGGTTCAGCGCGTGCAGCAGCGTATGTTCGGCACCACCCTTGCTGGAAACCAGCTCGAGATGCGACTGGCTCGTGGCGTCAATCCACACGCCTTCATACGGGGCTGCCACGCGCAGGCGCTTGATGTGCGAGACATCTTTGCGGAGCTGAAATTGCAAATACTGCATGATCGCCCCCGCTGCGCTAACGCCTGCGGTGAGATGCGTGCAGCCGTAGCCGTCGAGCGACTGCACTTTGAAATGCTGGGTCAGTGTGTGAACTGCCTGGTCGTAGAGAAAAAGATAGCTCTCACAAATCTGCGCGCCCTTTGATCCATCGGTTGCTTCCAGCAAATCCGATTGATTGTCCGCGTAAAGCAGTTCGCTGGGCATGATGCGTGTCAGCTCGTCATGGAGCGCGTTGACCGTGTCGAATTCAGCGACTTCGAACTCGCCCGTGGTGTGATCCACATAGGCCAGGCCGAGCTGTTTGCCCTCGCGAAAAATGGCGGCGAGATA
>JAYVZW010000259.1:0-5416 GCA_043783015.1 Verrucomicrobiota bacterium | reverse complement strand
ACGCGAATACAACGAACGTCGGCCGCACAGTTCGCTGGGGTATCGCACCCCGGCGGAGGTGGCCGCACGCTGTCAAACTCCGCTACGGGCTACGCCCTACGCTCCGTTTGACAGCGTGAGAGAACAGTGTGACATCAACCAACCAAGGACGCTGGAACTACATTTATGATCCGTCCCACTTCAGGGAGCAGGCCAACATCCGCGGCGGCATCCCCATTGCCCACGCCAAGACAGCCCGGGATACGCGCCTTCAGCGAGATGACGGCTTGTGCTTCCCTGAAGAATCGCTAGGATCGCCGACATGATGAAGAATATTTTGTCCACCACCGGTCTCCTTTTTGCCCTGGCCCTGCTCAACGC
This sequence comes from Verrucomicrobiota bacterium, assembly GCA_043783015.1. Classification (GTDB taxonomy): domain Bacteria; phylum Verrucomicrobiota; class Verrucomicrobiia; order Verrucomicrobiales; family Verrucomicrobiaceae; genus VFKE01. The sequence continues at coordinate 5,056 of JAYVZW010000259.1, read as the reverse complement.
CTGCAGCAGCACGAAGAATCCCGTCACCGCGACTCCACCGTCCACGCACATGGAGTTCGACTCGCAAACGGGCGCGTGGAAACCCATGACCAAAGCGGTCGCCGCGCCGCCGAGCCAGGGCGGTGCCGTCATCGTCGAGCAAAAAAAGCCCGGCATGATGAAGAAGTTCGGTGACACCATGAAGAAGCCGCTCAAGTGGGTGGGCCTTGGCAAAGACGAGCCTAAGCCTGAAGCGAAACCTTGATGTGACTGCCATGCTGGGCGCGGATTTTTTCCAGCGCGATGTCATCACGGTCGCGCGCGAACTCATCGGCGTGGAACTGCTCTGGCACGGCTGCGGCGGCATCATCGTGGAGACGGAGGCCTACGCGACGGAAGGCGATGAAGCTTGCCACACGGCATCGCGACCAAGCGCGCGCGAATTTGTGGAAAGCAAGCCGCCGGGCGCGGCCTACGTGTATTTTAACTACGGCATGTATTGGCTCTTCAACCTGCTCGTGAAAGGAGGGTCGCGCGACGGCCTCATCCTCATCCGCGCACTGGAACCCACGCTCGGCATCAAGCAGATGAAAGCGCGTCGCAGCAGGGAGATGCTGAGAGATCTCTGCTCTGGCCCCGGAAAACTGGCCATGGCGCTGGGCATAACCGGGGCGGATCACGGCACGCCCCTCGCCGGTCACGGCAAGCCTGCGGGCGTAGGTTTGCGATGGCCCGCGGGCGATAAAACTCATGCAGTTGCGCCGGACATCCGCGTCGGGATCAGCAAGGCGGTGAAGCATCCGTGGCGCTTCCTTGTTCCAGATCATGCTGACGTGAGCGTGCCGCTGGGCAAAGTGAAAATTCCCGGTTGATCAAATCAAGCCAAAAAATCGCCGCTACCAGTTGGCAGCGGCGATTTGAAATTACGGCAAGAAGTTATCGCAGCATCAATGCTGATGCGCTTCCTTCTTGGCTGCGGTGGTGCCGGGCTTCGCGCCTGCATCGCAAGATTTGCATTCGTCGGCCTTGGCTTTCTTATCGGTGGCACAGCAGGCGTCGCCCTTTTTTTCCGCGCAGCAGGACTGCGTGTGAGCGCATGATGAAAGAAGTAGGGCGGTGGCGGCAAAGGTGAGGGCAAGGATTTGTTTCATATTATAAATTGGTGAGTATTTTTAGATGACCGGCTTATTGAACTACGAAAAAGCATCTTTGTTTAATAAAAAAAGACGCGCCGTGTTACCACGACGCGCCTGAATCGTTCCGCAGACTGATTATTTGCCGCTGTGATGACCCATGTCAATTGGAGGAGGTGTGTTCTGCACCTTTTTGGAGGCACAGGATGAGAGGGTCAGGGCAGCGACGGCAAGGGTAAGGCAAAGAATGGACTTCATGGGTATTGAATAATATGGGTTAGATTTATTTTGACTGCGGGCATCACGCCGGTTGTTGCGATGCGGTGCGCGCATATGCTCATACCACTGAGCAAGGAGCTTGCCAACAAAGATTTAAGGAAGCTTAACAATCTGTTATTCGGCGATCCAGACGGGCGCGCCGCAGCCCACCAAGTCGAACAACTCCGCAACGTCCGCATTGCGCATTCGCACACAACCGTGGCTGCCCGTCTGCCCAACTCGGTGTTCTTCATTGGTGCCGTGAATGTAGATGTAGCGCGATTTCGTATTCTCATTTCGCGGCTCGCAGCCATCGAGCCAGAGAATGCGCGAGACGATGAGGTCTTCGTCAGTCACGTGATCAGAATTCCATTCGCCGACCGGCACCCGCGCTTTGTAAATCGTCCGCTGGCTCATGCCGTCGCCAAATTTCTCCGCCACCCGGAACGCGCCCAGCGGAGTCCGATTTGATCCTTCGCGAAAACCGAGGCCGAACTTCGACGTGCTACACGGCCACTGCTTCACCTGACGATGACCGTCCCACAACGCCAGTGTCTGCGTGCCGATGGTGATTTCGATGCGGAGATGGGAAAGATTCATAGGGTTGCGATAACGGGAATCAACTGTCTCCCAAGGGACAAGACACGCGTGGGCTCATAGTCGAAACCGTAATACCGAAAGAAGGAATCGCAATTCCGATGCGACATGCACGATTGACTTTACCGCGACCAAATATGCAGACGTGGGTGATACGAAAATATCGGTTTCTGTCCCACCCATCATTTGCCCTCCGCCTTGGTCGTGCTAGTCTAACCAACCGAATCGCATCAATTTATTCATCATGGGCAAAACTCTCTTCGCCAAAGTCTGGGAATCGCATTCCGTCGCCACGCTCGCCAACGGGCAGACGCAACTCCTGATCGATACGCATTTGATTCACGAAGTCACCAGCCCGCAGGCCTTCGGCATGATGCGCGACTTGGGGCTGAAGGTGGCGTATCCGCAGCGCACCTTCGCGACGGTGGATCACATCGTGCCGACCGACAGCCAGGTATCACCCTTTTCCGATCCACTCGCGGAAGAGATGATTCAGGAACTCAATCGCAACGCGAAAGAATTCGGCATCACGTATTTCAATCTCAGCAGCGGTAAGCAGGGCATTGTTCATGTCGTCGGGCCGGAGCAAGGCATTACGCAACCGGGGACGACCATCGCTTGCGGCGATTCGCACACTGCCACGCACGGTGCCTTCGGCGCGATCGCGTTTGGCATCGGCACCACGCAGGTGCGCGATGTGCTCGCAACCCAGACCATGGCACTCGGTTCCATGAAAGTGCGCCGCATCAATGTGGACGGCAAGCTGCGCCCGGGCGTTTACGCGAAGGACGTGATCTTGCACATCATCCGGCTGCTCGGCGCTGGCGGTGGCAAGGGCTATGCTTATGAATACGGCGGCAACGTGCTCGACGGCTTCTCAATGGAGGAGCGCATGACCGTGTGCAACATGAGCATCGAAGGCGGGGCGCGCTGCGGTTACGTGAATCCAGACGAGAAGACTTTCGAATATCTCAAGGGCCGTCCGTATTCACCGAAGGACGAAGCATGGGACAAAACGGCCGCCTCGTGGAGCGCGATGGCTTCCGACAAAGATGCCGTCTATGACGATGTCGTGAACATCAAGGCAGAAGACGTGCCGCCGACCGTAACGTGGGGTGTCAGCCCGGATCAAGCCATCTCCATCACCGAGAACGTGCCCACGGTGGACAGTGCCGCGAACGATTCCCAGCGCGAATCCATCCGCGAGGCGCTGGAATATATGAAACTTCCCGCAGGCCAGCCCATCAAGGGCAGCAAGATCGATGTGGCCTTCATCGGCAGTTGCACGAACGGACGTCTCTCCGACTTCCGCGAAGTGGCGAAGTTCCTCAGAGGCAAACACGTCTCCAAAGATGTGAAAGCCATCGCTGTGCCTGGTTCGCAGATTGTTGATGTGCTGGCCCGCAAAGAAGGTCTCGACAAAGTCTTTACCGACGCCGGTTTCGAGTGGCGCGGCGCGGGCTGCTCCATGTGTCTCGCGATGAATCCCGACAAGCTCGTCGGCGATCAACTCTGCGCTTCATCATCGAACCGCAATTTCAAAGGCCGTCAAGGCAGCCCCACAGGTCGCACAATCTTGATGTCGCCAGTGATGGTCGCTGCCGCCGCCGTTACTGGCAGCATCGCTGACGCGCGAGAAGTATTCGGGATGTCTGCATAAGGCATCACTCCAACTTTCCACCATACAATTTCTTACTCATGCCCCTCGCAAAAGTCACCCAGGTCGCCGGCACCGCTGTCCACGTTCCCGGCCAGGATATTGATACCGACCGCATCATCCCCGCGCGCTTCATGAAGTGCGTCACGTTCGACGGTCTCGGCGAATTCGCATTTTACGACGTGCGTAAAAACGCCGACGGCACCGACAGACCGCATCCATTAAATGATGAGCGCTTCAAAGGTGCAAGCATCCTGCTCAGCGGCGCGAACTTTGGCTGCGGTAGTTCCCGCGAGCACGCCCCGCAGGCGCTCTATCGCTTTGGCTTCCGCGCGGTGATCGCGGAGAGCTTCGCGGAAATTTTCTTTGGCAACTGCACCACGCTCGGCATCCCCTGTGTTACCGCCAGTGCCCAAGACATCCAGGTGCTCGCGAATGAAATCGCGCGCAATCCGAAGCTCGAAGTCACCGTGGACCTCACCGAGGAAAAAGTCTTCTTCGAGGACGAAGAAATGCCCGTCAGCGTGCTGCACAGCGCTCGCGAAGCCCTGACCACTGGTCAATGGGATCCGATCGCCGCATTGCTGGAGAACCGGGACAAAGTGGACGCGAAGATAAGGGAACTGGGCGTGGTGTGACCGGGAGCGCCTTCGGGTTCGGCTTGTCACGACGAGTTTCTGTGCGATTTTCAACCATGAGTGTCCGCACGGAATTTGTCACCAATGCTGTCGGTAAACGCGTGGCTGTTTTGCTAGACTTGAAGTCATACGCGCGCCTCAAGGAAGCTGCCGAAGATCTCGCAGATATCCGCGTTTACGATAAGGCCAGACCGCGTGCCATTGCCGAGGTAAAACGCGGGCATTCGGTCACGCTTGCGCAGCACCTTGAATCTAAGGCTGCACACACTCGATGAGCTTTACCGTCGTCCTTCCGCGCTCAGTGCAGAAACAACTCGCCAGGATAGACGAGTTGATCACGACAAGAATTGAAGCTGCACTTTTAGACTTGCAAAAAAATCCTCGGCCCGCAGGCTCGAAAAAGCTTAAGAGCCGGGATGGCTGGCGAATTCGCATCGGCGACTATCGCGTAATCTATGAGATTCATGATCGCATTTTACAAATCATTGTCATTCAGATAGGACACCGCCGCGAAGTCTATCGCAATACTTGATTCTGCTTTCACTCGAAATGTCCGCTTCCCCCGACCCCATCCACGTCATCGGCCACCGCAATCCGGACACGGACGCGATTTGCTCGGCCATTGGCTACGCCGCATTCTTGCGGGAGTCGCGCGGCGACAACGCTGTCCCGGCGCGCTGCGGAGAATTGAGCGTGCGGACGGCATGGGCCTTGAATCAGGCGGGTGTGACACCACCAAAGCTCCTCATGGATGTGCGGCCCACGGCGGCCACCATCTGTCATCGCAATGTCAT
>JAYVZW010000258.1:0-5417 GCA_043783015.1 Verrucomicrobiota bacterium | reverse complement strand
AGGCTCATCATCATGGAGGGCGGATACTGGGCGCTGCCGGTGCCGCGCTCATTGACCCTGGCTCTGGACACATCAATCAGATCAATGGCGTCCATGATGAAGTGAACCAGGTGATCCTTCGGCAACCAGTCTCGCAGGTCAGGCGGTAGAAGCAAAGGTGTGTCGTGGTCGAGGTTGACGAATCGTGCTGCCATTGCTTCCGGTAGCATCAACGCCGTGCTTTGGCAAAGTCCGACAGGCTGCTAGGTATTTATATCCATTTGTAGCGAAAAACCGCTATAAGTTAGTATGAATGGGAGACCCCGCTGGCCGAAGGACGCCTGCTCATCCTCTCCGCCTTCACCGCCGCCGAAAAGCGCGTCACCACCGAACTCGCCACCCGCCGCAACGCCCTCGTCGCCGCCCTCGCCGACGAAATCTGCTTCGCCCACATCACCCCCGGCGGCCACTCCGAACGCCTTACTCAACGTCTCACGAAATGGGGCGTGCCGTTTTCCATGCTGGAAAAATCATGACCGTGCTGGGTGTTACTGAAAGTGATGTGCTAAGGACTTGAGACAGGTCGCGACTGCGGTTTTCTCAATATGTTTGATAGTAACGTGCCGCGTGTCACGATTACATGAAGCATCCAACGCCCCATGAACACCTTTCCTGTTGCTCCACAGTCCCGCCGTCATTTTCTCGGCACCACCGCCGCGCTGTCGCCGGTTCTTTTTCCCTACGTGATTAGAGGCGCTGACGGCAATGACGCCAGCAATCAGGACACGCTTAAGATCGGCCTCGTGGGCTGCGGCGGACGTGGCAGTGGCGCGGCGCAACAAGCGCTCACGGCGGATCCCGATACAAAGCTCCATGCCGTTGCAGACGTGCTGCCGGAAAAGGCGGAGGCTTCTTTGAAGATGCTGGGCGATCATTTCGCCGGGCGGGTGGATGTGCCCAAGGAACGCCAGTTCATCGGTTTGGATGGATACCTCAAGCTCATCGAATGTTGCGATGTCGTCATTCTCGCCAGCCCGCCCGGATTCCGCCCCGGCCATCTCACCGCCGCTGTGGATGCGGGTAAACACATCTTCTGCGAGAAGCCCATGGCTGTGGATGCCGCAGGCTGTCGCGTGGCACTGGAGGCCATTCGTAAATCCAAGGAAAAGAAACTCAGCATAGTCGCCGGATTCTGCTGGCGACGCAGTGCGTCGCGACGTGAAGCTTTCCAACGTCTGCACGAAGGAAAAATAGGTGACGTTGCCTCCATCCTGGCCACTTATCACACCGGCCCGGTGAAGCCGATGCTTGATGCCTCCGCGCGCCCGGCTGGTATGAGCGACGTCGAATGGCAGGTGCGGAACTGGTATAATTTTTCATGGCTCAGCGGCGACGGCCTGGTCGAACAGGCGGTGCACAGCGTGGATAAAATCTGCTGGGCCATGAAGGATGTGAACCCCATCTCTGCCGTGGCCACTGGTGGACGCCAGATTCCCAGCGCGGGTGGAAACATCTACGATCATTTTCATGTGGCGTATGAGTTTGATAACAATGTCTTCTGCCATCTCGCCTCGCGGCAGATCACGGGCTGTTACAATGAGAATACCGATTTCATTCGCGGCACCAAGGGCGCACTCATCATCGGCAAGGGCGATATGCCCTACATGGAGGGCGAGGAACGCTGGCGCTTCCGGGGCAAAGAGAAAAATATGTATCAAGTCGAGCACGACGAACTTTTCGCTGCCATCCGCAAAGGCGAGATGCTCAATGATGGCGACTGGATGGTTCACAGCACCATGGTCGGATTGATGGGGCGCATGGCCGCCTACACCGGAAAGAAGATTGCCTGGGCCGATTTCATCAAGAGTGACGAAGACCTCGCGCCGGAGCAATCTCTGAAATGGACGGATTCCTTCGCACCGACGCCGATGCCGATGCCGGGACAGAAGGCGTAGCGTCCCGCATAGGGATCGTCTTCACGATTGCGCTTGAGCCACTCTCACACTGTGCTAATGCCATGCCCCATGCGTCCTCTTTCCCTTCTTTTTTGCACCGCCCTGGCCTCCGCAGGCGCTGCTTTTTGTGAGTCCAAACCCTCTGTCATCGACAAGCCCGATTTCAACACGCACATCAAGCCCATTCTCGAAGCCGCGTGCGTGCATTGCCACAACGACAAGGAGCACAAGGGCGACCTCAATCTGACCACGCTGGAGCTGGCCGTCAAAGGTGGCGAAAATGGAACTTCCCTCACGCCCGGTAATTCCGCCAAGAGCACGCTATACACCAGCACCCAGCACGGAATCGAAGACGACGAGGTCATGCCGCCCAAGAAAGAAGGCTTGCTCGCCAAAGAACAAACCGATCTCATCAAACGCTGGATCGATCAGGGCGCGAACTGGCCGCAAGGCGTGAAGCTGGAGCAGAAACCGCGTATCTACTTCGAGAAACATATCCAGCCCATTCTCGAACAAAACTGTCTCACTTGTCACAACTCGGAAAAACACAAAGGCGACCTCGACCTCAGCACCAAAGAAAAAACCTTCACCACCGGCGAACACAACCCGAGCATCGTCGCCTTCAACATCGTAAAGAGCGCACTTTACACCTCCACCACGCTCAAGGAAGACGACGACGATCTGATGCCACCGAAGAAAAGCGGCGGGCCTTTGAAGAAGGACGAGATCGCGATGTTGCGCGGATGGATTGAGCAAGGCGCGGTCTGGCCCGACGGCATGACTTTGAAGGCGAAGGAAAAAGTCACCGCCCCCACGAACAATCCCGACAACATGGAACTCGTGAAGAAAATCCATGACTTCATCGTCAAGACCACCGCCGAGAAAGAAGAACCGGCGATGAAAACCTACGACACCAAAGTTCCCAAGTCCGGCATTCCTTACACGATGATCGCCATTAAAAGCGGCGAGGTGCTCATGGGCAGTCCGGCATCAGAAGCCAGCCGCAAGGACGACGAAGGCCCGCAGGTTAAAGTAAAAATCAAACCCTTCTGGATGGGCAAATGTGAAGTCACCTGGGATGAATACCTTCCCTTCATGATTACCGACGTGGGCAGGAACAAAGACGGCTCCCGCCAGAAGGCCGACCCCGCCGCCGGCATCACCGACATCATCAGCCAGCCCACCACGCCTTACACGGAGATGAGCTTCGGCATGGGCAACGAAGGTTACCCCGCCATCTGCATGACCCAGCACGCCGCCAACAAATACTGCCAGTGGCTCAGCGCCCAGACCGGCCACTTCTACCGCCTGCCCACCGAGCAGGAGTGGGAATATGCCGCGCGCGCTGGCACCACCACGGCCTATTATTGGGGCAATGATCCCAAAGAGGCCAAGGACTACGAATGGTTCTACGATAACGCGCCCAACTTTCAATACAGCCAGGTCGGCAAGAAAAAGCCCAACCCCTGGGGACTGCACGACATGCTCGGCAATGTCTGCGAATGGACGCTCGACCAGTATCTGCCCGACTATCACAAACAACTCTCCGCGATGGGCGACAAATCTTCCGGCTTCTATTTCCGCTCCAAGACTCCTTATCCTCAGACCGCGCGCGGCGGCAGTTACGATGACGACGCCGAAAAGCTCCGCGCCGCCGCCCGTCGCGGTTCCGATCCCGACTGGAAACAAAAAGACCCCCAGCTCCCCAAAAGCGTCTGGTATCTCACCGACGCCAAGTTCCTCGGCTTCCGCATTATCCGCCCGCTCGAAGTTCCCAGCGCGGAGGAGATGTCCAAGTATTGGAACAACGGTGTGGAGAAAGAGTAACCAACCATCGCCACACGACGCGTGATCCGCCACCTGACCCTGCTTTCCGGCTGCGTCATAATTTTTGCATCCTCGCTTGACGCATCCGATCTGTTCCAGTTTTCGCGCCCCGAGATGGGCACGGTGTTTCAGATCAAATTTTATGCCGATGACAAGGCGGTGGCCGAGCGCGCGGCGGAGGCGGCGTTCGCTCGCATCGCGGAGATCAATCAGATAGCCTCCGACTATCTCCCAGAGAGCGAACTGAGCCGCTTCAATAAAGAGCCCGATCATCAGGCCATCCCCGTAAGCCGCGATCTGTTCGCGCTGATCGAAAAATCCGTGGCCACATCGAAGCTCACCGATGGAGCCTTTGACATCACCTGCACCTATGCCGTGCAGAACTGGCGGCGGGCGCAGCGGCAGAAGAAACTCCCCTCTCCCGAACTCACGGCGCGCGCGATTGAGATGACCGACTGGCGCGTCCTGCAGCTTGATGCTGCGGTGCGCACCATCACCAAGTTGAAGCCAGGCGTGTTGATTGATCTGGGCGGCATCGGCAAGGGTTACGCGGCGCATGAGGCGCTGCTTGTGCTCCAGCAACATGGCATCACTCGCGCGATCGTCGCAGGCAGCGGCGACATTGCCATCGGCGATCCGCCGCCGGGTAAGGACGGCTGGGATGTTGCGCTGCGCACGTTCGAGAAAGCCGATGACTCGGACCAGCTCATCCACCTCAACCTGCACAACTGCGGCTGTTCCACCTCAGGCGATCTGCATCAGTTTCTCGAACTCGAAGGCGCGCGCTACTCGCACATCATTGATCCAAAAACCGGACTCGGCCTCACCCGACGCATCGCTTGCACGGTTATCGCGCCCACCGCTTTCGATGCCGACGCATTGGACACGCCGCTCTGCGTGCTCGGAGTCGAGCACGGGCTGGCGCTGGTGGAGAAACTTACCGGCTGCCATGCGCGCTTTGTCACGCTAGACGGCGACGCACCTCGCGTATCGGAGTCACCCAAATTTCCACCGCATCGTTAAACCTGCGCAACTGCGGGTTGCGAGATGTTTGCCCGCTTCATCATTTCGCGCTCCACCAATAGCGCATGCCCGTGTCTTTATCCTTGTTGTTACGCGGCTCGCTGACCGCGCCATTGTCGTCCTTCAAATCTTTGCCGATGGAATAGACTACGCGGTCTGCGACATTCCAACGCATGGGCGCATTGTCGAAAGGATCAGTCGGAACCGAAACCAAAAACTTCGGCACCAGTTCATCGAGCTTCTCTGGCAGTTTGCCATGCTCCAGTTCAAAACGACGCAGCGCGATCATGATGATCGCCTGCCGGTGCAGGGCACAGCATTGCGCGCCTCTGGTGTAGTTGCTGCCGCCCAACGTGGGAAGCGAGAGATACTGCAACATATTACCTCCGACATTGGGACTCGCATAAAACCGCAGCCAGTCGTTCCTCCATGACTGGAGGTCTTTATCCTGAATCTGACCGGCTTTGATGATTGCAGGCCAATCTTTCTCCAAAGCTTTCTGGCCTGCTCCCTGAAGTGGGACGGATCATAAATGTAGTTCCAGCGTCCTTGGTTGGTTGATGTCACACTGTTCTCTCACGCTGTCAAACGGAGCGAAGGGCGTAGCCCGTAGCGGAGTTTGACAGCGTGCGG
>JAYVZW010000257.1:0-16309 GCA_043783015.1 Verrucomicrobiota bacterium | reverse complement strand
ATGAGTGGAGAAAAAATTTCCACTACGACGCGGACAAGGCCCGCGAATTTCAGAAGCAGGAAGCGATGAAACGCCAGGTTGCTGAAGAGAATCGCAAGAAAGCACAAAAAGAATACGAGGATCAAACCAACAAACAAATGAGCGAACTCGCGCTGCGTGAAAAGCAACGGATGGAATTCGAGGCCAAGCTTGCCCGGCAGCAGGCTGAGTCTGCCCCCAAGACCACCGGATTGACCAGCACCACAGAAGTCGCCGTTCCGCCGACCACACCCATCACCCAGGTTTACACGCCCGGTTACACACGTGGGCAGGGCGTCCAAAGCACGATCATTAGTGAGGGCACCATCTTTACTCCTGGTGATGGCAGGCTGTATTACATCAACCCCGGTTACAGCGGCCCAGTTTATTACACACCGTCCTACACGGTCCCGTATTGCCCTCCTGGAGTAAATGTCCACCCTACCCAGCCCCACGGAACGACGTTCCGCTTCGGGAACGGATCGTTCCAGATCACGCGCTAACCTCGCGGATCAATAGCGGAAAATTTCGCCTGCTTTGAAGAAGCGCTTGAGTTCCGCTTCTGCGCTTTCAAGCGAGTCGGAAGCATGGGCGACATTGATCATCATGTCGCTGCCGTGGTCGCCACGAATGGTTCCCTTGTCGGCCTTCCGCGAATCGGTCGGCCCGAGCAGAACGCGCACGCGCTCAATGACATTTTCTCCGGCTAGCGCCAGGGCGATGACGGGGCTGCTTTTCATGAAGGAAGCGACATCCGGGAAGAATGGCTTGTCTGCGATGTGCGAGTAATGCTCCTTGAGAATCGCGTCATCGAGCTGGATCATTTTCAAGCCGCGAATGCTAAATCCCCCGAGTTCAAAGCGCTTGAGCACTTCGCCGCAAAGTTGTTTGGAAACGCAATCGGGTTTGAGAAGAATGAGTGTGGTTTGCTCGAACATGGGGCGTGCTTGTTACCGCATACGCCGCACGGAGTCAAGCGCAGAGCAATGCCACTTCTCCTTGCGGGTGGCGTCAAAACTGCTTCAATGCAGCCCCTATGAATTACTGGAGCCGCTATCAAAAACATCTTGTCCGTTATACGGATCTGGGCCTTACGCTCGACATCTCGCGCATGAATTTTGCGGATGATTTTTTAAGTAAAATGGACCCACAGATTCAGCGGGCTTTTGCCGACATGAAGAAGGTTGAGGCCGGTGACATCGCCAATCCCGACGAGCAGCGGATGGTGGGTCACTACTGGCTTCGTAACGCAAAACTTGCGCCCACAGCGGAAATCCGATCGGGCATAGAAATAGACATTGCCGACGCCAAAACCTTCGCCAGCCAAATCCGCAACGCCGAAGTCGTGCCGCAGAACGGAAGCAAATTTGTCAGAATGCTCGTCATCGGCATCGGCGGCTCAGCGCTCGGCCCGCAGTTTATGACGGATGCCTTGGTAGATGCTTGGAAGTCTCCGGTGAAAACGCATTTCTTCGACAACACCGACCCCGATGGCATGCAGAGAGTGCTGGAGGAAATCGGCCCCGATCTCGCTCAAACGCTAACCGTGGTCATTTCCAAATCCGGCGGCACCGCCGAGTCGCGCAACGGAATGCTGGAGGCGAAGAACGCCTATGAATCCATGGGGCTGGATTTCTCCAAATACGCCGTGGCCGTCACTGGCACCAAAGCGAATGGCATCGCTTCTAAATTGGAAGCTTACGCAACCGAGAACAAGTGGCTGAAAATTTTCCCGATGACCGACTGGGTCGGAGGTCGAACCTCGGTGATGAGCACCGTGGGACTGGTTCCGATGGCGATTCAAGGTGTGGACATAGATGGGTTGCTGAGCGGCGCGGCGGCGATGGATGAAAAGACACGCACCCTGCCCGCGAACCAGAACGCATCAATGCTCCTTGCTCTCATGTGGCACCATGCTGGCAGCGGTCGCGGTGCCAAGGACATGGTCATTCTTCCCTATAAAGACAGGCTGGTTTTGCTCAGCAAATATCTCCAGCAACTTGTCATGGAATCCATCGGAAAAGAACTCGATCTCGATGGCAAGAAAGTGAACCAAGGCATAGCAGTGTATGGCAATAAAGGCTCTACCGACCAGCACGCCTATGTGCAGCAGCTTCGCGATGGTGTGAACAATTTCTTCGCCACATTCATCGAGGTGCGCAAAGCAGTCAAAGGCCCGCAGATCGAGGTCGATCCAGGAACGACCTCGGGCGATTACCTCCAGGGCTTCCTGCGCGGCACGCGACGCGCGCTTCATGAAAACAGCCGTGAAAGCATCACCATCAGCATCCCGGAAGTTAGCGCCCGCACGGTAGGAGCCATCGTGGCACTTTTCGAGCGCGCGGTCGGTTTCTACGCCAGCCTTGTGAACGTCAATGCCTATCATCAGCCGGGTGTCGAAGCCGGCAAGAAAGCCGCCGGTGCGTTCCTCCAGTTGCTGGCCAGTGTGCGCAACGCCCTCGCGAAAGCCGGTTCCGCCACGGCAGACGATCTGGCCGCAGGTCTCGGTGCTGACGTCGAGGATGTTTATCATTGTCTGAATCATCTATCCACGAATGACCCTCGCGCCGTCTGCCAACTTGGGGCCAATCCTGCGCAAGATCATTTCTCGTGGGCAGAGCAAGCTTGAGTTTGCAAAAGTCTTCGCTAATACTTTCGGTGATGCCTTTTTCGTTTCCACCAGTCCTTGCGACCGCCATGCTTGCCGATGCTGATGTGGAGTATTTCCCGCTGCCATACAAGATAATGTGCATCGTGCTTTCAGGGTTCTTTCTTTGGACCTTCAGCATTGCCCGCGACCCGCGCGGGTGGCGCAGGCTTTATCAGGCGAAGTTTTCCCGCAAGGAGGGTTTCTCGGTCAACCGCAACAAGACCATCGATGAGTTGCTCAAGAAGTGGGGCATCACGATTGCCATGATGTTTCTCATCGCAGACGTGACCTGTTTCATCTTCGGTCTCACCTATCAAATCCGTAACCGCCAACGCGACCAGACCTTGGAGGAGAAAACCAAGCTCATTGAGCTGCAAAGCAAGAAAGGCAGTTCCGGCGATGCTGCCCGGCGCGCATTCGGCAATTAATTGCCGCCTCACTCAAGCCGATGGTAAATGAAGGCGGCCCAGATACCAATGAAGTATCTGCGGCCCCCAGAAAAGCCAGATCATAGCGCCCCCGGCCAGATAAGGGCCAAATGGCAGCTTGGTCCCCCACTCTGTTTTGCCGATCAAACGCGGTCCAAGTGCGATTAGCGTGCCCAATACCGATGCAGCCAGAATGGTGAACAGCACTGCCTTCCAACCGAGGAAGGAACCGATCATCGCCAGCAGCAGCACATCGCCAAAGCCCATGGCCTCGCGCGGAATGACGATCTCCGTCGCGCTGCCGCTGAGCATCTTTACTTTTTCCAATTGAAAACTTTCCTCTACGCCAGCAGCAAACACTTTTAGTGTATGTTGTTGAATCTCGACCTTCACGCTGGTGAACTGTCGATCATTGATCGTGAGACTAGATGATTGAATGATGAGCCGGTCGCTGGGCCTTGTGTAAATGTCATGCCAGGACAGAACCGTCTCGCCGATTTTAAAAACCGGCGGTTCGTTCTCGTCGGGTTGCGAAATGCTCCACGCCTCCGGCGCCTCATAACTCTGCTTGATCCGGCCAAACGCCAGCTTGCCCAGTTCCACGACCGCCCAGAGCAATCCCAGTCCGACGGCAGCCCCCATGAGCGACTTGAGCAGCCCAATCCAATGTGAAGTCTCGCCCATGAGTTGCGGTTGCCAAAAACTGCCGACCAGCCCCACACCCAGCCCGCCCAGCGTGATCACATGCGGCAGAATGTAATGATCGATGTCGATAAACGTGCCCGAAACCAGCAACGCCGTGAAAATCCAGAAGATCAAAACCACCGGCCCCCAGATGCGGATTTGTTCCCAAGGCCCGTGGACATAGCCGCCGCTGAAGTGCCAGAACACTGCGTAAAGCAGACACGCCGTCAACAGCTCCACAAAGAAATACCGGAACGCAATGCGCGCTCCGCAGTTGGCGCACTTACCACGCAGCACCAGCCAGCTGATCAACGGCAGATTGTGATACCAGGGAATCTGCTTCTTGCAGGAAAAGCAGAACGAGCGCTTCGGATTGTTCACCGAAATGCCCAGTGGCAATCGATAGATGACCACGTTCAGAAATGAACCGATGCCCGCCCCCATGAGGAAAACAAGGATGTGGAGTAGTATATCGAGGAAATAGCGGAGGTTCATGTGGTTCGTTCAGGGGAATTGGGAAACGCGAATGTGCGCGATACTTTGTTTTTTGAAAGCAAAATGCTGCACCATGCTTTGAGAGCTGTTGTGGATACGGCGGCTCAGTGCATGTTTGACCGCATGAAGTCAGGGCATCGTTTCATTCTCGTGGATGGCCACAGCGTCATCCACGCCTGGGATGATTTGCGAAAGCTGCACATGTGCAGCGATAAACGCCATCTAGCGCGAGAAGAACTGCTCAAGCGGATGCGCTTGCTCCAAGACATGAGCGGTGAGCGGGTGGTCGTGATCTTCGATGGAACGAGCACAAAAATTACCGATGAGCGCGAAGATGATGGCATCCAGATTTTTTATGCAGATACAAGTCATACCGCCGACTCGATCATCGAACGCCTGGTGGCGAAATACGGTGAATTGCATCCCATTCGCGTGGTCACTGCCGACCGCATGATTTGGGAAACTGTCCGCGCGTTCGGCGCGCATTGGATGTCACCGGACGACCTGAGTTTTGAACTGGACAGGGCGGAACGTGAATTGCGCGGACGATTGAAACAATGACTCACTTTCCAGCCAGCTTTTTCCACAAGGCTTCCGCGAACGCAGCATCGGCGGCATCGGCATAAAACACGCCCCGTCCTTCGTGAGTGCGCGTAAGCACCACATATCTGTCCGGGCCATCCAGTTTAAAAACTCCAGCGGGCGCATTTTTCTCAGACGACGCTCCCTTGTTTCGACCCAACAGACTCTGTCGCATGGCACTGAAAAAAGCATCGGCGGCATTGCCGTCTTTCCATAGCGTCTGCCATGCGACGTGATCACGCGACTTGCCCTCGGCAGGATACACCAGCAAACGGTCGCCCCGCCAGCCGGGTGCCGTCTCTGCCGCGACCGGCTGCGGCACTTGCTGCTTCAACAGAAGCACCAGAGGAATCGCGCCCAGACTGTCGTCCCAATACGGGGCCAATCCGTTCACATTAACGTCCGCCCACTGTGGGAGATCGGGCTTGAATTGCCTTTCCGCCAGATAGACCTCCGGTTCCAGCACTTCGAGACAGCTCATCGGTGGACGCGAATAAACGGCATTTACCTGATCAAACTTCGCGGTCTCATGCAAGCCGCGAACGAAGTCCAGCCCGACACCGAATGGAGCCAGCTCCAACTCACGAAGAAAATTCGGCAGAGGCATGGAGTGTGACGGATCATCCGGGTCTTCGCTCACCCCGCCCCCGCCGCCGGTTTTCGGATGCGACAGGCTGTGCAACAGTCTCGTGAATGCTGCATCTCCCGCGAGCAGACTCATGCTCGCCAGCCACTGGTCTGTGTTCTTTTTTTTCCTGCCTTTTGGGAACAGCCGCGCCCCATTCTCCCGGAATATCTGGGCAAACGCCAGACCCAGCGCATTCTCTTTTTCCTCATCCGAAGCGGGCGCGAGGAAGAGTGTTTCCTGCTCTTCATCATACCAGGCGCCTATTTGATGGGACCAAAATGCGGCACGCAACGCCAGCGTATCCACAGCCTCGGGAATTGCGCCCAGAGCGGCCAGCGCCCGCCCCTGCCGGCTGCCATAGTCCTTGGGAAAACGTTCCGACAGCCATTTGGCGATGAGGCCCTCCACATCACTGCGATCAGCCGCCATGCAATTCATTGGCAAAGCCTGCAAGCCACGCGTCTTCAACAGTTCAATGGCAATGCCATGGAAATCAGGATCACCCTCGACGGGTAACGGCGGACTCGCAGATACAGCATCCACCATGCCGGTCCTCGCTTTTCCCAGCAAATCGGCCAGACGGATGTTTTCTTTTTCCAATGCTCGGACTTGATCGTGTAAATACTCGACCTGATTTTGCAGCAAAGCGATTTCACCGGGCGCGTTGCCGGAAGTTGCTGCCGTAGTTTCGCTCTTCCTCGAAAGCAAGATGCCGCCTGCCAGACCGAAGGCCAGCAGGACGAGCAACAATGTCAATGAGCGCGGCATGGTCTGATGATAACGCAGCAGTTTCACTTGTCATCCTCGCGCGCTTCGCCCAATGAACATCATGCCTGCCCGCTGGCTCATCCATGACCGCATTCACGATCTTTCATCGCGCGGCTGGATCATGGGCATCTTAAACGTCACGCCGGATTCCTTCTCAGATGGCGGAAAATTTCCTGATGCCGATCTCGCAGTGAACCATGCATTGCAAATGGTGGCCGAAGGCGCGGATGTCATTGACGTGGGTGGCGAATCGACCAGACCGGGCGCATCCGCTGTCCCGTTGGAAATTGAACTGCATCGTGTCGTGCCAGTGATCCAGAGTCTGCGCCGGCAAACCAGTGCGTTGATCTCCATTGATACCATGAAGCCGGATGTGGCCCGTGCCGCATTGGCTGCCGGAGCCGACATCATCAATGACGTGAACGGCTTGCGCGATCCGCGCATGATTCATGTTGCGGCACAATGCCAGGCCGGGGTCATCGTCATGCACATGCAAGGCACACCGGGAACGATGCAATCCAGCCCGCACTATGAAGATGTCGTCGCGGAAGTTCGCGCTTTCTTTGCGGAGAGGCTTCAGACACTAACGGCAGCCGGCATTGAGTCATCACGCATCGCTCTCGATCCGGGAATCGGTTTTGGCAAAACGCAGGCGCACAATCTGGCCCTGATGCGCAGTTTTGATTCATTACGATTTGATGACCGTCCGTTGGTCGCCGGCGTTTCGCGCAAATCATTCATTGCCCGTTTGTTGGGCAATGAGGACATGGAAAAGCGCCTCTGGCCCACGGTCGCGCTTACTGCCTGGCTGCGGGAAGCGGGCGCACAGGTTCTGCGGGTGCATGATGTGAAATCCAACGCGGAGTCATTGCGAATGGTCGAGGCTATCAACCCGGCGCTGCTCAAGTAAGCAAGTTCGCGTTTGCCTACTTCGCATCGCTCACCTAAATTTAACCGATATGTGGAAACAGTTCGCCGAACACTGGAGCGACGCCGTCGAGATCGTGATTCTCGCGGTGCTGCTCTATTACGGCTATCGCTTCTTCCGCGCCACCCGTGGCGCCCGCATTCTGACCGGGCTTCTCATGTTGCTGTTGGGACTGACGCTGCTGTCCGTGCTCCTTGAACTGCAAGTTATCAGCTGGTTGCTGGAACGGTTCTCCGTGTTCCTCGCTCTCGGTCTGGTTGTCATCTTCCAGCCGGAGCTGCGCCGCGTGCTGGCGGAGCTGGGCAGCCGGCGATTCTTCTCCTTCAATGGCAGCGACGAGGCGTCGGTTGATCAGTTGATCGAAGCCATGACGCAACTTTCACACAGTCGGGTTGGTGCCCTGTTTGCCCTGCAACGCGGCATTGACCTCAAACCGTATGTCGAGACAGGCGTGGCCGTGGACGCCAAGATTTCCAATGAACTCATCGCCACTATTTTTCACCCCAAGACCGCGCTCCACGATGGCGGACTGGTGCTCGATCAGGGACGCATCATCGCCGCGGGCTGCGTGTTTCCCGTGAGCCAGAAGGAGGTCAGCGACCGCAGCATCGGACTGCGGCATCGCGCGGGCATGGGCATCACGGAGGAGACCGACGCTGTCGCGCTCGTGGTTTCCGAGGAAACGGGTGCGCTCTCGCTTTGCTTCCAGGGGAAGTTGGAACACAATCTGGAACCCGACGAGATGAAAGAGCGTCTCCAGGAAATTTTGATGTTCAAAACCGATGAGAATAAAGATAACGATGATGAAAAAGCTGCGGAAATTCGCAACCCAGCTTAAGCTGTGGTGCCTTGATGATTGGGAAGCCAAGGTGGTGGCGCTGATTCTGGCGTCGCTGCTCTGGTATGTTGTCAAAGACAAGGTCGTGCGTGACAAAAAGATCACCTTGCCCGAAGGCTGGAGCACTCGCGCAACCACATCGCGCTGAATTGCGGGGCGACGGTTTTTGACTTGCCCGCCCATTTCTGCTAACGCCGCCACTCATGCCAAACAAAAAAAAATACTTCGGAACGGATGGAATTCGCGGCCTCGCGAACGAACATCCCATGACCCCGGAATTCGTCACCCGTCTGGCCAAAGCGGCGGCGCAAGCGCTTGGGAAAGATGCAAAAAAATCCAACGCGCGACCGCTCTGCGTCATCGGGAGAGACACGCGCATTTCTGGCGGAATGCTCGAAGCCGCCTTGGTGGCCGGCCTGAACTCGATGGGCGTAGATGCCCTGCTCTGCGGGATATTGCCCACTCCGGGCGTGGCTCTTCTGACAGTGCAGCACCCCGCATCGTTTGGCGCGGTCGTTTCCGCCTCGCACAATCCCTATTCGGACAACGGCATCAAATTTATCGGCGGCGATGGCTACAAGCTCACCGACGAGCAGGAACTACAAATTGAAGCCCTGCTGGAAACCGGAACCGCGCAGACTCCGCTTCCGCTGCGAGGTGATATTGGTCGCGTCAATCACCTGCCAGATGCGGCAGAGCGCTTCATTTCCCACGCCGTTGAAACCATGCAAGGGTGCAGGCTCGACGGAATGAGTATCGCATTGGACAATGCCAACGGCGCTTCGTCACACACCAGCACTGTAGTCCTGAAACGTCTTGGTGCCAAGGTCAGCGTCTTCCACTCCGCGCCCAATGGTGTCAATATCAACTTCGAATGCGGCTGCACTCACCCGGAAATCATCGAAGCGCTCGTCAAACAGACCGGCGCCCAAGTTGGCGTTGCGCATGATGGCGACGCCGACCGTCTTGCGCTTTGTGACGAAACCGGCACCAGGCTCAGCGGTGATGAATTGATCGCCGTCGCCGTGACCGCCATGCTACGTCAGGGCATGTTGAAAAAAAATACCGCGGCTGTGACCGTGATGAGTAACTTCGGCCTTGATGAACTTATCACCAGCATGGGCGGCCACGTCATCCGCACCGGGGTCGGCGACCGCTATGTCATCGCCGCGATGCGCGAGCACGGCCTGAATTTCGGCGCGGAAGAAAGCGGGCATGTGGTATTCAGCGACTACGCCACCACGGGCGATGGCCTGATCGCCGCGTTGCAAATTCTCAAGATCATGGCTGAAAGCGGCAAGCCCCTCAGTGAATTGCGCAAGTGCCTCAACCCCTTCCCGCAGACCAAGCGCAACCTGCGCGTCAAAGAAAAACCGCCCATCGAAGAACTCACGGTCGTGCATCAACTGGTCAGAGAAACCGAGGAAAAACTCGGCAAGCTTGGCCGTGTTCTGCTGCGTTACTCCGGCACAGAAGCGCTCATCCGGTTGCTCATTGAAGGCCGCGACCCCGCTTTCATCGAAGCGCGCGCCGACATGATCGCCGATGCCATCCAGGCGCGAATCGGCGCGTGATATTGCCGTTTGGTTGCGTATTCCATTCTTCGCGGAATGTAATCATTCAAACTCACTTCATGAAACACGCCCTCCATCTTCTTCTCATCATCTGTGGTCTCGTCTGCACCGTCAGCGCAGCCCTGCCGGATGCAAAACGCATCGTCTTCCTCGGCGACAGCATCACGCACGACGGGAAATACGTCGAGTATATGGAGACGGTGCTCCTTGCTGAGACTGACAAGCATTATGAAATTCTCGATCTCGGACTCAGCAGCGAGACGGTTTCCGGTTTGTCGGAAGAAGGTCATGCCGGAGGCAAGTTTCCCCGCCCGGATTTACATGAACGCCTCGACCGCGTGCTCGCCACCACCAAGCCCGATCTCATCGTCGTTTGCTACGGCATGAACTGCGGTATTTATCAGCCGCTCGACAATGTCCGCTTCCAAAAATACAAGGACGGCATCCAGTGGCTCCGCGAAAAAGCCAAAGCTGCGGGAGCGGAAATTATTCACCTGACCCCGCCGACTTTTGAGCCGGGACCGTCGAACAAGACACCGTTTTACAGTGGCGTGCTGGACACTTATGCGCAGTGGCTGAACGGACAGAAGGACAAGGGCTGGCAGGTTGTGGACATCCACTCGCCCATGAATGATTTCATCAAGGAGCAGTCGAAGACCAATCCGAAATTCATGCTCGCTCCTGACGGCGTTCATCCTGGAGCCGCAGGTCATTGGATTATGGCCCGGCAGATTCTCCAATCATGGGGCGTCAAAACTGATTACACCATTGAGGACTTTACCATCCCGACCGGAAGACTGCACAGCCTGCACGAACTGGTGGCGAAACGACTTCACACTCTCAGCGCAGCCTATCTTAGCGCCGCCGGTCACAAACGCCCCGGCGTGCCCAAAGGCTTGCCTCTTGAAAAAGCGCAGGCCGAAGCCGCCGAACTGACCCAGCGCATTGAGTCCCTGAAACACGGCGATACCAAAGAAACGGCTCAACCCATCAACGGCAACAGCAAAACCTCATCGTTCCCCGGCATCAGCGCGGACTGGCACGGATTCACCAGCTACACGTTTCAAGTGGACGGCAAGACGGTCACTGTCGTCACGCCCAAGCAAGAGGCGAAAGGCCGGCCTTGGTGCTGGCACGGAGAATTCTTCGGTCACAAACCCGACCCGGACATCGCCTTGCTCGGTAAAGGCTTCCACATCGTCTATATGAAAATTAATGACATGCTCGGTTGTCCCGATGCAGTGAAGCATTGGAACGCTTGTTATCTGGAACTCACGACCCAGCATGGATTCGCCAAGAAGGCCGCGCTCGTCGGCCTCAGCCGGGGCGGTCTCTATTGTTACAACTGGGCCACAGCCAACCCCGACAAAGTCGCCTGCATCTACGGCGATGCCCCCGTGTGTGATTTCAAAAGCTGGCCCGGCGGCAAAGGCAAGGGCAAGGGCGACAAGAGCAACTGGGAACGCGTTCTCAAGCTCTGGAACTTCAAGGACGAAGCCGAGGCCCTCGCTTACAAAGGCAACCCGGTGGACAATCTCGATCCGCTCGCCAAGGCCGTAGTTCCGCTCCTTCATGTCTATGGCGATGCCGACGATGTGGTGCCCCCAGATGAAAACACCCTGTTGCTCGCCGAACGCTACCGTAAACTGGGCGGCAACATCGAACTGATCGCCAAGAAAGGCGTCGATCATCACCCCCACGGTCTAACCGACAGCACGCCCATTATTGATTTCATTGTTAAGTATGCAGGTGGCAAAGACCTGTAGTCGTTTCTGTGAAACGGCGAAGCTTCGTATGTTTGGCCATCTGATACCGATGGCCTGCTCCAACAAATAGCGTCATAGGTTATTGGATAAACTTTCAGCCGCTTCTGTGAAAGCTCATGCTGATGGCCTGCTCCCGGAAGTGGAACGAATCATAAATGTAGTTCCAGCGTCCTTAGTTGGGTGATGTCATGCTGTTCTCTCACGCTGTCAGGCGGAGCGAAGGGCTTAGCCCATAAGATCTGCCATGGCGATTGGCCTGATTGACACCAAACATGGCTAAAATAGCTAGAATGCCGCTAGGACGTTGACTCAAAAAAAGAATCAATTTCGGCAATTTCCATGATTGCCAAAGTTGTAATCCCCTGATAATTAAAAGAGGTTAAATGTATCCTGCTACGCCTCCCGCCTCATATATGGATTCAATCGTCATGCCATGACCGCAGCTTCAGCCAGCCTTTTCACCTACGGCGATTCCCGCTCGGATCGCATGGGGGACGGACTGCGCCGGTGGCTGAACAAGGTTCTTTTTCTCCACCTCGACACATGGCCGTGGGCGGCTGCGGGCACGCCCATGCAAACCCTTGCCTCGCGCACTATGCACAACCGCCCGCCCCAACTGCCGCCGGATCGTGAACATGACGATGGCGAAAAAAACTCTCCCTTCAATCGATTCGAGCACGAGCCGGTTTTGCTGCATGAAGCGCTAAGTTTTCTCCAGCCTGCTCCGGGCAAACTTTTCATGGATGCCACGCTGGGCGGTGGCGGTCACAGCGCAGGGCTGTTGCGTGCGGGAGCGCAGGTGCTGGGCTTCGACCAGGATGAGATGGCGATTGCCAGCGCAACCGGGAGACTTCACGCGCATGAAGATTGCTTTGTCGCTCTGCCTATGAATTTCCGCCGCTTCGCCGAGGTGCTGGATGAAACCGGAGTCGGCGCCGTGGATGGCATTCTGGCGGATCTCGGAGTTTCCTCTCATCAAATCGACACGGCGGAGCGCGGATTTTCTTTTCAACAGGACGGCCCGCTCGATATGCGGATGAATCCTCATGCCGAATGCACGGCGGCCAGCATCGTCAATGAATGGAGCGCAGAAGACATGCGCCGCATCTTCCAAGAATATGGCGAGGAACCTCTCGCGCGTCGCGCTGCCACGGCCATCGTGCGTCGCCGGGCGCAGCGACCTTTTCTGCGCACGCTTGATCTGGCTGACACGCTGGCCACGGTAATGCCGCGTCACGGAAAGACTCATCCGGCGACCAAAGTTTTCCAATCGTTGCGCATCGAAGTGAATGATGAACTCGGCGCCTTACGCGATCTGCTGGAACATGCACCCCGTCTTCTGAAACCGGGCGGACGCATCGTTATCGTTTCCTTTCATTCGTTGGAAGACCGCATGGTGAAGCAGGCGTTTCAAAAGCGCGCTGCCGAATGGATTGACCGTCCCGAATGGCCCGAGGCACGGCCCAACCCTGACCTCTCGCTCCGCATCCTGACGAAAAAACCCATCTCCGCCGCACCCGAAGAAACCTCTCGCAATCCCCGATCCCGCAGCGCCCGCTTGCGCGCCGCAGAAAGGCTTTCCCCATGAAGACGCGTTCATCGAGCCTGCATTCTGGACGGCGGCGCAGCCGGAAAGTTTGGATTTATTTGTTCCTCGGATTCATCGGCATCGCTTCCGGTTGGATCCTGCTGGTGCACACGCTGGCGAAAAATCGCATCTACGAATCTGGTCGCCGTCAACGCGAAGCCGAGCGCGAGATTGCGCAGCTCCACCAGGACATTCATGCGATCAATTTGAAAATTGAGGAGGCGCTTTCGCGAAAAAATCTCATGCAAAGCCTGGCCACGCACCGCACCCGGCTCCGCCCGATTCAGCCGGGCACGCCGATTCTCATCCGCACTACGCTTCCATCGCATCCATGACCCAGACCGCCAGTCCAACCGCTCGTTTCATGCCGCGCCGCATCGCCTTTGCCGGTGCGGTTTTGCTGCTGGGATTCGGCACGGTCTGGGCCCGGTTGTATTACTTGCAGTGCATCCGGCATGATGAAATTTGCCAGCGCGTCGAAGAGATGCACCGCCAGCAGCGCCCCATTCCCGCGCATCGCGGCTCCATCTGGGATCGCAATGGTGAACTGCTGGCCCAGGACCGCACCACGCACGATCTTTATGCAGACACGCTACAGTTGCGCGATGTCCCGATGGTGCGCGTCAGATTGGGGCATATCGAAAAAACTTCTGCGCTGGATCTCTCGCGTAAAAACACACCCGACGAGATTGTGGCGCGTTACCGCCATCATGTGGCCAGTGTGATTGCCGAGACCTTGAGCCGCGACAACGAAAGCACAGCAGCCAAAGCCGAGGAACTGGAAAGACAGCTCGCCGATGAAAAGCGTGTGGAGTTCGTTCTTGTCAAAGGCTTGCAAGACGAGGAGGCCGCATCACTCCGCCGGGTCATCGAGGAGCAAAATATTATTGGTGTCAACATTCACTCCGGCACGCGCCGGTTTTATCCCGCCGCCGAGCGTCTGACACATGTGCTGGGATATGTTAACTCGCATAACGAGGGACAGGAGGGCATCGAGTCCACCTTGAACTCGAAGCTCCAGGGCGTGGACGGTTATCAATGGATCGAGCGTGACCGCAAGGGCCGTGAAATCACCACCTTCCGCGGCGAGACGGTGGAGCCGCAACACGGGCAGGAAATCACGCTCACCATCGACATGCAACTCCAGGAAATTATGGAGGAAACGCTGGAGGAAGCCTTCGAGTTTTATCACCCGCGCAAAATCGTCGCCGTGCTGGTGGAACCCGGAACTGGCGCGATTCGCGCCATGGCCAGCCGTCCGCATTATGAAAGATCGGACATGGGAGGCACGCTGAACAATCTTGCCATCGGCACGCATTATGAGCCGGGCTCGGTGTTTAAAATTGTCGCCTACTCCGGCGTCTTCGATCGTGGACTGGTCGGCCTCGACACGACGATCAATGTCAGCGGCGATCAGAAAATATTCGCCGGACTCAATATCCACGATCACCTGAACACTACAGTCACAGTCGCGCAAGCCTTCGCCAAATCGAGCAACCGCGGTGCCTATCTCATGGCCCATCGGCTGGGTGACAATAAATTTCTCGATTACGTCAAAAGCTTTGGTTTCGGCCAGAAGACAGGTGTGCCGCTGACGGGCGAGGTCGGCGGT
This sequence comes from Verrucomicrobiota bacterium, assembly GCA_043783015.1. Lineage (GTDB taxonomy): Bacteria > Verrucomicrobiota > Verrucomicrobiia > Verrucomicrobiales > Verrucomicrobiaceae > VFKE01. Next base: position 1,750 of record JAYVZW010000257.1, on the reverse strand, counting down.
ATCGTCATGCCGCGCAAAACATGGGACAATCTCACCTACTCCCGCATGGCGATGGGTCATGCCGTTACCGTTACACCATTACAGATGGCCATGGCAGTGTCCGCCATCGCCAATGGGGGGACCTTGATGAAGCCACAGCTCGTTGAAGAAATTCGCGACGACAAGGGGCGGGTGCTGGAGGAGCTCAAGCCAAATCCTGTGCGCCGCGTTTGCAGCGTCAGGGCGGCATCCTTGACTCGCACCGTCATGGAAGGCGTGGTTAGCGAAAAGGGCACAGGATTTAAAGCCGCCATCCCGGGAATCAGGGTGGCAGGCAAGACCGGCACGGCGCAGCTTTACAAGAAAAACGGCAAGGGAATTGATGAGGGCCACTATTGCGTTTCGTTCGCCGGATTCGCACCCGCAGAGAATCCGGAGTTCGCCGCGATCATCGTGCTGGACGATCCCCACGCGCCGCAGGAAGAACTTCTTGGAGGCATTCTGGCCGCGCCGATTTTTTCCAAGTTGATGCAGCAGTGCCTTCAGCAGATGGCCGTGGCCAGAAGCAACGCCGCCACCAAGCCCACCTTGGCCAAAGAAGGAGGTGAACCATGAATCTGCGCGATCTGACAGCGGCACTTGATCGCCCCATGGTTTCCGGTGATCTGGATACGGAAATAGCGGGGCTGGTCTATGATTCCCGCAAGGTCAAACCGGGATTGCTGTTCGCAGCCTTGCGCGGCGTGAAGACTGACGGTCAGGACTTCATCAGTCAGGCGCTAATCTCCGGGGCTTCCGCCATCCTCGCGGAAACCGCGCCGCCTTCCTTAAGTGTGACCCCATGGATTCATGTGCCTGATGCACGTGCCGCGCTGGCCAGACTTGCCGCGCGTTTTTTCCATGACCCCTCCCGTCAGATGCTGGTGGGCGCAGTGACCGGAACCAATGGCAAAACCACCACCGCCTGTCTGCTGCATCATTTGCTCAATGCGGCACATGTCCGCTGCGGACTCATCGGCACGCTCCATTATGATCTGGGTGGCGAGGTGCGTGAAGCTACCCACACCACTCCGGAGTCGCTGGAATTGCAGGGGCTGCTGGCAGACATGCTTGCCAATGGCTGCCGGGCCGTCGCGATGGAAGCGTCCTCCCATGCCCTGCATCAGCACCGGATGGATGGAGTGAAGCTCAATGTCGCGATCTTCACCAATCTGACTCAGGATCATCTCGATTACCACGGCACCATGGATGAATACTTCGCGCAGAAAGCAAAGCTCTTCGAGGCCGCCGCCGCCCAGTCGGACGCGAAGCTGGTCATCAATGCCGATGACAAATGGGGGCGTCGCCTGATCCAGCAATACGAAAATCATCCCGGTCTGCGACGTTACGGCCTTTCCATGGGATCGGATTATCGCGCCTCTGATGCCAGGTGTGAGACCACTGGCTCGACCTACGAACTCGAACACAAGGGGCGTTCATTTCTGGTGCGCCTGCCTTTGATCGGAATGTTCAATGTTTACAATTCCCTGGCTGCCATCGCAGCCGCGCATGCCATGGGATGCAATTTCCGTGAAAGCGTGACCAACATGAACAAGGCGCCACAAGTTCCAGGGCGCATGGAACGCATCTCCGAGCGCGAACGCTTCCAGGTATTTGTTGATTACGCGCACACGCCTGATGGACTGATTAACGCGCTCAGCGCTGCTCGTGCGCTGCGCCCTTCACGCATCATCACCGTGTTCGGCTGCGGCGGCAACCGCGACCGCACCAA
>JAYVZW010000256.1:0-5430 GCA_043783015.1 Verrucomicrobiota bacterium | reverse complement strand
GCGCCAGATTCCAGAGTTTGATCCGCACAGGAATAATGAAATAGATCAACGCGGTGATGACCTCCTGGGGCAACATCACTGCCAAGGCAAAGAACACGCCGAATCCACAGGCGGAGGCACCAATCAATTCCACGCCCGGAGGCATGCCATGAAGCCGGTCCACGGCAAGTTGCATCGCCGCCCCCACCACGCCGGAAACGAAATAGATGTAAAGAAAATGACGAGGGCCAAGCAACGACTTCACCGACTTCCCGGCAAAAAATATCATCAGGCAGTTGCCCAGCAGGTGGAACAAATTTTCATGAACGAAGAGGTGCGTCACCACCGTCCAGACCCGCCCCTCGGCCAGCGCCCGGATGGAAAGTGCGCCCCATGGGTGAATTTCACCACCAGGAGCCCCTACGTCCACACCAAGGGAAAAAATTCTTTGGGCCACAAAAACCGCCACATTCACGATCACAAGGAATGTCACCGCATCCGGCAACATAAACTCCAACCAGCGCAGCCTCTGGCTGCCGCGCATGTATTCGCGATCAAAAACGCTCATATCGGTATTCTTCTTTATAGCATACAACGCCGCCCGATGCCAAATCCACAAATATTAATGCGTGATTTTTGCGCGCCCCCACAGCCGCGAATTCGAATAAATCCTTGGAATTTAGAACTTGCGCGAACGCTATTCCGCCTCACTTGTCAGATTCGTGCCCACTGGCTATCACTCCATGAACCTTCTTCGCAAATCACTCATTCTATCTCTCGTCCTTGCCGGAGTCTCTTCACTTCCCGCCGCCGGGAATCAGTCCGACCACCCCGCTGCGGCCATTGTCAAAAGCTACCTTGAGGCCGTGGTCAAACAGGACTGGAAGGCCGCCGCTGAAATGCTTCTCCCCTCCTCTCTCGAACGTCGCAAGGAGCAGATGATCCTGGCCGTGAAGAATTCATCAACCATGACCGAGGAAGCCGCCAAGTTGAACATGCTGGGCGTGAAGGACGTGAAGGAACTCGAAGCGCTTTCTCCCCAAGCAGCCTATGTGGTGGACAGGAAGGCCGTGCATGACCGCATGAAAATTCCCGATGAAGCACTCAAGCGGAAGATCGACACCCTTAAGATCAATATCCTCGGCCTCTGCCCCGAAGAAGAAGGCAAGATCATGCATGCTGTCGTCCGCACCAAGCAGGAGACGCCTGACACACTCATCGAAGAACTGCTTCTGATCTCGCTGATTCAGGACAAGGTGGACGCCAAAAAATGGCTGGTCGTGCCCGATATGCAGCAGCCCCTGACCACGCCGCTCAAGCCGCTTGAAGCCGCGCCTAAACCGGTGAAATAAACTACCGGCTCAGTTCCAGCATCCGCAGGATTGGCTTCTCGGCCCGCAGGCGAATATCCTCTGGCAGATTCACCTGCGGGCGCAAGTGCAGCAGACAGTCATGCAGCTTCTCCAGCGTGTTCAATTTCATGTAACGGCAGTCCGCGCAGGCACAGTGACCGGTGGGGCCGGGAATGAACTTTTTGCCGGGAACCTCGCGTTCCAGACGATGCAACATGCCGCTCTCGGTCACGATGATGAATGACGATGCCGGACTGTTGCGGCAGTAGCCCACCATTTTTTCGGTGCTGCAAACTTCGTCCGCCAGCATCCGCACCGCATATGTGCATTCGGGATGCGCCACCACTTTGGCGTCGGGATACTCAACCTTGATCGCATGAATGCTGTCGCGTGTGAACTCGACATGCACGTAACATGATCCCTGCCACAGATCCATCTTGCGCCCTGTCTGTTCCATGACCCACGCGCCGAGATTCTGATCCGGCACAAAAAGGATCGGGCGATCCTTAGGCGCGGCCTCCACCATCTTCACCGCGTTGCCGCTGGTGCAGATGCAATCCGAAAGAGCCTTCACCGCGCCGCTGCAATTGATGTAAGCGATGACATAGTAATTCTTCGCCGCATTGACTTGTAAAAATTTCTCCAACTGCGGTCCCGGACAACTCTGCTCCAGCGAGCAACCCGCGTTGGCATCCGGTAGCACCACAATCTTCTGCGGGTTTACGATCTTCGCCGTCTCCGCCATGAAATGCACCCCGCAGAAGGCGATCACATCCGCATTCGTCTCCTTCGCCTTGTAGGCGAGGCCGAGTGAATCGCCAACAAAGTCCGCCAGTTCCTGAATCGCTTTCGACTGATAATTGTGCGCCAGAATCACCGCGTTGCGCTCTTTCTTCAGACGCAGGATTTCATCAACAATATTAGGGGCGGCGATTTTGACCATGAATGCAATATGTTAAGACGACGATGCCAAGCAAGACGTTCGTTCATAGTATGGTCCAGAATGTTTATGAACATTTTTTGCGGTAGAGGGGCTCAACTCGCCCATAGGGCACCGCAGCGCATCAAGGCTGAAGTTGAAAGGTGCGATAGACGCTCTTCGCGGGTTTCCAACCACCTTCAGTTTTATAGTGGCCTACCTGATAGGCAGCGATGGTGACTTCAACGGGTTGGTGTCGTCCGGAGGGCATCTCCAACGGCACGAACGCGCCTTCGCGGATGATGCCCGGACCTTTGAACACAAAGTAATCCACCGGCAGACCCGCGCTGCTGGAGGCCTTAAGCAGAATCTTCGGCGCGGATGCCGAAGTGTCCGCAATCACCGGGAAGTCGATGATTTGCTCCTGCATGTTATGTCCCATGTCCTGCGACACCCAAGCGATCTGGCAGGTGCGGCCTGCGGCGCTGAAATGATCATCACCCTCGTGAAAGACGCGTGGGAAAAACATGGTGAAGACCGGATCGGGCGTGAGCCGGTGGCGCTTCATCCGCAGCACAAAGCGGGTCTCGCGAACACCGCGCGAGTCCGTGAAAGTCTCGCTGCGCACGAGTTCGACAGGTCCGGAGTTCGCGTCGAACCGCAAAGGAAGTGAGCTTGTTGGCAGCGTGGACTGGTTGGGGAAGAGCACATTCGCCATCTTGTGCGGACCGGATTTGTCCTTGCCATGTTTCGTGGTGCAGATTTCTGGCGGCGAGGTGAAGTGATGCGTGATGAGTTCGAACAAGCCGCCATCGTGCGGCAGTAGCGCGGTGTCTGTCATCACGGCCATGGAAGTGTGCGCAAGGTCGATGGGGGAACCGTGTGGATCGAGGAAGGTGAACATCTCGATTTCGCGCCGAGGTTCATCACGCACGATCTCAAACTGTCGTCGCGCCAGCGCCTCGGTGGGATACCAGAGCGCTCGCCTGCGCTCGCCTTTGAAATCGAGATACCGCGCAGGTTGCGGATGATTCGGCGGCAGCGCGCCAGTGGAAGGCACATTGGGATCCATCAGCCAACCGTCGCGCAGCGTGAGATTTTTCAAAGCGTCACCGGGATGCTGCGGCAGCCGCGCGTGAGCCACCACATCAAGCCAGTCGGCAACGAAGCGATAATCACCCGGCAGCATGTCGAAGTGGCCGCTCATCATCTCCCAGCATTCGCCGAGCAGTTCGTTGTGCGGTTCATAGCCGTCGCCAGCGTGATCCGCGTGATCACGCCGATAAATGCCCAACGCGCCACTTTGCCCGAAGCCATGCGGATATGCGCTCCAGTTCACCGTCTCCTGGCTGGAGGATGAAACAAACAACACCGGCACGTTCCGCAGCGAGAAGTCCGGGCGCGTCTGCTTTGCGCGTCCACCCGCCGCGTAGAACGCATACTTGTCCGGCACGCCGCCTTTGATTGGGATCGCCGCGAGGCATTGGTCCGGTTTGCGCATCGCGACATCAAACGGAAAATCCATGTAGGCCGAGTGCGCCAGCGGCACGATGGGGACAGTGATCAACTCCGCGTGCGAGGACAATTCTGCGAGCCGTTGAATGTAGCCGTCATATACTGCGGTCTTGGCAGCATCGGTCACATCGAAGTTCAAGTCCTTCATCATCACGCTTCCGATCTCGCTGCCGTTGGGAGTAAGCAAAATTTGCGCAATGCCGTTTCGGCGGCACACCTCGCGGATGGCGTGATTTTGCAGGATGGAAACCGGCAGCCCGTTGTGAATGCCGATCATTACCGCGCGGATCACTGGCGTGTTCGGCGGAATCCAGAGATACGCCCCGGAGTTCGGCTGCGCCTTTTCCATCTTGGAAGCCGCGAAGAACTGGTAAATCCGATTCACTTCCTCATCCGCGTCAGCCGCGAAAGCTGAGCACCCGAGCAAGGTCATGACACCGGCGATTGTGACGAGCAGCAACTTCATGTCCGGGTGATATTGAACACCAGATGCTCGGGTTACGGCTTTTTCGCCGGCAGTGGCCACTCGTCGCTGCGAAAGGGGACAGCGGGAAGAGCTTCGCGGTTATAGAGGTTGCAGCGCGGTGAGTTTGCCCAAGCGTAGCGGACCGCGACGGGCTTGGCGACTGCGGGACTGGACACGATGATGACATCGCCTTCGATCCGGGCCTCAGCATCGTGCCATACGCGATCTTCACCGGCTATGGTGAAGCCGATGAGGCGATCCTTTGGCCATTGTGCATCTCCTTCCGCACGCCAAGGCGACTGGCCAATGACGAGTCCGCTTCCCATGTCCCTGAACGTCACCCGTATTGAAACGCCATCGGGTTTGGCCTCGCTGAAAACCGGGCCGGATGCCACGACAGACTTTTCCCCATACGCAATTTTGCGTGCTGCGAGAGACAGCCGCTGGCCCACGGGTCCCTTGCCTTTTGGATGCACATCGGCCGGATTGCCCACGTCGATCGCGACTGCAAGCGCAGTATTGGTCACCGTTTTTACGGTCATCGCCTGTGCCTCGCGCAACCACGGCCATTGATGGAAGGGCGCAGGACTCTTGTCCATGTCCCACGCCGCAAGCTGCACGATGAGAAAAGGAAATTCACCCTGGCACCATCGTTTCCTCCAGTCGCTGATGAGCCGTGGCAACAGCGTGCGATACTCGATGCCACTGCCCCCATTGGCCTCGCCCTGATACCACAGCGCTCCGCGCATCGCATAACCTGCGAGCGGCGCGATTTTGGCATTGAATATCACGCTCGGAGTGCCCGGGCGCGCTGATGGGCTCGGTATGTCCATCGGATCTGGATTGACTGGCTCGGGGCGTGCCGGCACAGGCTTTGGTTCATTTTTCGGCCCGGCATTCCATGCCTTCATCGCCTCGTTGAAAGCGGGCGCGACTTCCTTCTGCCACTGCGTGAGATTTTTGCGGTATGCCTCCATTATTTCGGGATGCGCGAGCACTTCACGATGCTTCACCAGTGCCTCGTCGTAGCGCTTCACGTGATTTTCAAAAGGCGGCGACTCGCGCAGCGCGTCCATGCTCAGCCACGCTTGCGCCTGGGTGCCACCCCAAGACGAGTGTAAAATCGCCACCGGCACGCCGAGCTTCACACGCAATTCGTGCGCAAAGAAAAAGGCCACCGCAGAAAAGGCCTTCGCCGT
>JAYVZW010000255.1:0-5443 GCA_043783015.1 Verrucomicrobiota bacterium | reverse complement strand
TGCTGACAGATCTGGCCATGAATGAGACGGCCATTGACGAAACCCAAGTGCAGGAAGCTCTGGCGCGTGCCGAAGCCCGCATGAAGGAAGCCGATCTCGGCCCTGAAGAAATCGCATCTGTCGAAGCGATGATCGCCAAGTCTGTTGCGCAGCTTCACTTCAAGCGCAAACGGCGCACGATTTAAGCGGGCCAGGAAGAAAAGCTGGCTCTATGCCTGCGTTATTTGTTGCCATGCACGCCGGCATGTGAACCCAATCATCATGAAGACACTGCGCACTCTCGCACTCCTTTGGCTGATTGCGGCTGCCTCCGGCATCGCAGAAGATAAAGCTAAAACTGACGGGCCATCGTCGGTCTGGGTGGCTGAGAAAGACGGGAAGCGCATTTATCTCGCGGGGACGATTCATCTCATGCGGGAAAAAGATTATCCGTTGCCGGAAGTTTTTGAGCAGGCCTACCGCGACAGCAAAAAATTGGTGTTTGAACTTCCCCCCGGCAGCGAGGGCGCTGGCGAGGTGGCGCAGCGAATGCAGAGAATGGGTTCGTATCCCGCCAACGATACACTGGGCAACCACGTCGCGCCGGGAACCTTGCGACAGGTGCTCGAATGGGCGGAGAAAAAATCAGTCCCGACCGCCACGCTCAAAGGCTATCGTCCATGGTTCATTTCGCTTGTCATGGCTTCCGTGGAATATCAGGCGCTGGGCGCAGTCTCCGAACGCGGACTGGATACTTGGTTTGAGAAGCGAGCCGCCAAGGATGGCAAGCAAAGTGCCGGACTCGAAACCGTGGAGTATCAACTGAGCCTGTTCTCAGGTCTGTCGGACAAGTTGCAGGAGGAGCTGCTGCTGCAAACGCTCGATGAAGCCGTGTCGATGAAAAAAAACTTCACTGAACTTCTGGCTGCCTGGCGGGGCGGAGACCTTGCCAAGCTCCAAGAAATCATGTTTCGCGATGCTGACAAGTTCCCGGAGCTGATGGAGGATTTTCTCAACAAACGCAACCAGGCCTGGATCGTGCCGATCATGCAGTATCTCTCGGACGGCGGCCAGGTCATGGTGCTCGTCGGTGCCGGTCATCTCGGAGGAAAGTCCGGCGTGCTGGAACTGCTGAAATCGAAGGGCTGCACGGTCCGGCAGTTAAGCCCGTGATATCTTTTATCGGCCACGCTTAAGTATATTTTTAGCTTTTGCGGCCAATCAAAATCAAAACTTCACCTCTTCTCCAAACACATGCCTCGACGCTGAAGCGACGTCTTTGTCGCCGCGCCCGCTCAGGTTGACGATGATGATTTCATCGCGCTTCATCTTCGGAGCGACCTTGGTGACGTGTGCGACGGCGTGGGCGCTTTCGAGTGCCGGGATGATGCCCTCGAATTTTGACAAATCCTGAAAGGCCTGCAACGCTTCGCTGTCAGTTGCGTAAGTGTATTCCACTCTGCCCTGGTCATGGAGCATCGCGTGCTCGGGGCCGATGGCCGGGTAGTCGAGACCGGCGCTGACCGAGTGCGTGAGATCAATCTGGCCATCGGCATTCGCCAGCAGCCAGGTCTTTGTGCCTTGAAGAACTCCTAGCTGCCCGCCTTGAAACCGCGCGGCGTGACGCCCCGGTTTGATTCCTTCGCCGCCCGCTTCCACGCCGACCATGCGAACCGATTTGTCTTCGAGGAAGGGATGAAACATGCCGATGCTGTTGCTGCCTCCACCGACACAGGCGACGAGCAAATCGGGCAGCCGCTCCTCACGTTCTAATATCTGTCGTCTCGCTTCAACGCCAATGATGCGGTGGAAGTCGCGCACGATCATCGGGAAGGGGTGGGAGCCGAGCGCGCTGCCGAGGATGTAATGTGTGGTGCGAACGTTCGTCACCCAGTCGCGCATGGCTTCATTCACGGCTTCCTTGAGCGTCGCCTGTCCAGCGGTCACGGCGACCACTTTCGCACCGAGGAATCTCATGCGCGCGACGTTGAGCGCCTGCCGCTCCATGTCCACTTGCCCCATGTAGATGACGCATTCCAGATTAAACTTGGCGCAGACCGTGGCCGTGGCTACGCCGTGCTGCCCGGCGCCAGTTTCCGCGATGATGCGTTTCTTTCCGAGTCGCAGAGCGAGCAAGGCCTGGCCGAGCGCGTTGTTGATCTTGTGTGCGCCGGTGTGCAGGAGGTCTTCGCGCTTGAGATAAATCCCAGCTCCGCCAAGTTCGCGTGTCCAGCGCTCCGCCAGGTATAGCGGGGTGGGGCGACCGACATATTCCCCGAGCAAGCGGTCAAGTTCGTTCTTGAACGCGGGATCATTTTTTGCCAGTTCATATTCCGCCGTGAGCTCGGTCAGGGCCGCCATCAGAGTCTCCGGCACGAACATGCCGCCGTAGGGCCCGAAGTGGCCGTGGGCATCAGGCTGCGGAATGGTGGAGGTATGCAGGGCGGCTGACATGAGCGGGGAAACTAGCGCGATTGTGAGTGACGCACAAAGGAAATACGAAGGTTGGGGACGCCTTGCTGCGAATAATGCGCTATCTTGCGCCGCATCAACTATCCGTGGCTCTGCTTTCCAAATCCAGAATGAAAATCTCGATCATCGTCCCGGCCTTCAATGAAGAGCGTTTGATCAGCGATTCATTGCGCGAAATCAACGCGGCTCTCGCGGCCTTCACTCAGCGCTGCTGGGAGACGGAACTCATCGTCTGCGACAACAACTCCACCGACCGCACGGCGGAACTCGCGCGGGGGGCGGGCGCGCAGGTCGTGTTCGATCCAGTGAACCAGATCGCCCGCGCGCGCAACACCGGTGCGGCCGCAGCCACTGGCGACTGGCTGGTGTTTGTCGATGCCGACTCGCATCCGACGGTGGAGTTGTTCAACGACGTGGCGGAGCAGATTGTTTCCGGCACTTGTCTGGCTGGCGGCAGCACGATGAAAATGGACACGCCGCTGCGGCTGCCGCTCGCGGTGGCGTGGTTTTGGAACCACGTCAGCCGCGCGACCCGCTGGCTGGCCGGTTCATTTATATTCTGCGAGGCAGCGACGTTTCGCAGCATCGGTGGTTTCAGCCATGAACTTTTCGCTGCGGAAGAAATCGAGTTCAGCCAGCGCTTGAAAAAACTGGCCCGCGCCGCCGGAAAACGCGTCGTCGTTTTGCATCGCCACCCCTTGCACACCTCTGCGCGCAAAATTCATCTCTACACATTTCGTGAGCATCTGTCGTTCATCACCCGGACGATCCTTGGTCGCGGCCGTTCCCTGAATGACCGCGACGCCTGCAACATCTGGTATGATGGAAGACGTTGAGAATATCATCGGGGCATTTTGAAACGTCAGCAATTTGACTGGAGCGGCGATTGTGGCGGGATAGAGTGCCACATGAAACGCCGCCACCTCATCACTTCCGCCATCGGGATGACTGCCGCCAGCGCCCACGCAGCCGCCAGCCCGGCACCTGTGGCAGCGAAGCCCATCAAGAATCGCGTGGGGGTCAGCACCTATTCGTTCTGGCATTTTGATGAAAAGACCACCCAATGGCGCGACATCGAAAAGTGTCTCGAAACCGCCGCCGACATGGGATTCGACGGGGTGGAAATCCTCCAGGTGCAGATGCTGGACACCAGTCCGGCCACGCTGCAAAAAATCAAACGACGCGCCTTCAGTCTTGGGCAGGACCTCATGGGATTCTCCACGCATCAAACTTTTCTCACGCCAGATGAGTCGAAGCGCGGCGATAACATTTTGAAGACCGCGCAACTGCTTGAACAAGCCTACGCGCTGGGCATCCCCACCATGCGCGTTAACACCGGGCGCTGGGGCACCAGCAAAAACTTCGACGAGCTGATGGCCCATCGCGGCATCGAACCGCGACTACAGGGTTACACGGATGAGGACGGCTTCAAATGGGTGATCGACAGCTTTGAAAAACTCATCCCCGAAGCGGAGAAACGCGGCGTGGTCATGGGCCTGGAGAATCACTGGGGACTTGGCATCTCGCCGGAGGGCGTGCTGCGCGTGGTCGATGCCATGAAAAGTCCGTGGCTGCAAGTGACACTCGACACGGGAAATTTTCTCGAAGACCCATACGACCGTCTCAAGCAGCTTGCCCCGCGCACCGTTCTCATGCAGGCCAAAACCTACTACGGCGGCGGCCTCTGGTATACGCTCGATCTCGACTACGCCCGCATTGCCGCCATCATGCGCGAAGCTGGATATCGCGGCTACATTTCCTTGGAGATGGAAGGCAAGGAAGACCCCATGACCGCAGTGCCAAGGAGTCTGGAGTTGTTGAGAAAGCATTTCTCCTGAGGGCCAGAGTTATGAACGGGGCTGATGTATTTGTAAATTTCTCGCGCGTGCGACTTCGACGGCTATGATGCCTGCATGAGCAACAAGAAACTGAATCTGCTAGGCCGCAGCGAACACAAACTTCCGAAGTCTCCTGGTGAAGCGAAGCTGGAAACTTTTCCCAATCGCACGCCGGGACGGAACTATCGCATCACGCTGACCGCGCCGGAGTTCACATCTATTTGCCCGGTGACGGGACAGCCTGACTGCGCGCACATTGAAATTGTCTATGTGCCCGACAAGCTGTGCGTGGAAACGAAGTCATTAAAATTCTATCTCGCATCCTATCGCAATTTTCCTGCGTTCAACGAGGCCATTGTCAATCGCGTCCTCGACGATCTCGTCAAAACATGTGCGCCCAAGCAAATTGTGGTGCGCGGCGAGTTCGGCGCGCGCGGCGGCATTCAACTCACTTGTGAGGCGCGCTTCCCGGACTGGCAAGACCACGAGGAAGCTGAATGCGGCGCAGGCGGTTGTGGACATTAAATTCAAAGCATGAAAGCTCTCGTCCTTCTCTCCGGCGGCATGGATTCCGTCACGGCGCTGCACTGGGCAGCGCGGGAGCATGAGGTCGTCGGCTGCGTGAGTTTTGATTACGGTTCGAAGCACAATCACATGGAGATTCCCATGGCCGCATGGCACGCCACGAAACTCGGCGTGAAGCACGATGTCATCAGGCTCGATTTCGTGAACCAGCTTTTCGCGTCCGATCTTCTGCAAAGCGGAGGCGAGATTCCGGAAGGTCACTACGAGGCGGACAATATGAAACGCACCGTCGTTCCTTTCCGCAACGGCATCATGCTGGCCATCGCGTGCGGACTTGCAGAAAGCAGGGGCGCGGACGCGCTGGTGATTGCGGCGCACAGCGGCGATCACGCGATTTATCCCGACTGCCGCGAGCCGTTCATGCGCGCGATGGCCGAGGCCATGAAGCAAGGAACCTATGCACAGATTGAATTGCTGCGGCCCTTCATTGATTGCGATAAGTCGGAGATCGTCCGTCGCGGCGCTAAGCTTGATGTAGACTACGCACACACTTGGAGCTGCTACAAAGGCGGCGACATCCACTGCGGCAAATGCGGCACTTGTGTGGAGCGACGCGAGGCGTTCATCGA
>JAYVZW010000254.1:0-5447 GCA_043783015.1 Verrucomicrobiota bacterium | reverse complement strand
AAAACGTCAGCGCGAAGACGCTCAAGCAACGGCTCGAAACATTGAACATTGAAGGCTCCTTCGACAATCAGATATCACCCTTTGAACAGCCGATCTGGATCAACACCGTGGGGGATGTGCTTACAGAAGCGCAAATGGAATCGTTGGCGAACGATGTAATCGGTCGGAAGACCTACCGCAATCACGCCAGGGTTCTGATAATCCTTGAGGAGTTGAACTGGACTTATCACCTGAGCCTTGAGCAGCTTGATAAATTGGAGCCATTTTTGCAACAAGTCGTGGTGGAATACGCCAGCGATATCATTCAGACGATAGGCTCCGACAGTGGTTCGACCCGTCAAATGTCGGTCTTCCTCGCTGGTGTCCCTGAGGAGAAGATTAAGAGCATCCTGACGTCCGAACAGTTTGAGCAATGGAAAATATCTGATAAGGATTTGTGGAAAAACATCAAGAGCAATCACGACCAACGGTTAAAGAGAAATGGGTCACGGAATGCCAGCAGATTGAAATAACATGAAAAGAATGATTCCACTGTTTTCACTGATCGTGCGCTGGCGGAAGGCCGTGCTGCTTGTCTTGCTGTCCTTCACCCACTCCGGTTTCTCGCAAGATTCCAGCATCCGGTTTGGAGGCCAGCTTCCTCCGGAGGTGGACACGATATATGAGCGCGGCCTGGCCTGGCTGGCCTCGAAGCAAACGGACAAGGGCGACTGGCAGGACGGATATCAAGGCGCAGGAGTAAACGGCATTTGTCTCATGGCCTTCCTGGCCTGTGGCGAAGATCCGAATTACGGACGCTATGCCCCCAACATCCGCCGCGCCATTTGTGCCATCATTGAGGCGCAGGAACCGAAGACAGGTTATCTGCCCGACAGCATGTATAACCATGGGTTTGCCATGCTCGCCCTTTCGGAAGCCTATGGTGTGGTGGATGAATCGTTGCTCTGGCAGGGCGCTGCAGGCGAACAAAAACGAAGCATCGCCCAAGCTCTGGAACTTGGCATCAAGCTGGCGGTCAGCTCGCAAAAAAACAATCAGTTCGGCGGTTGGCGATATTCTCCCACTGCGACCGATGCCGACACATCCGTGACCGGCGCAGTGTTGATGGGCTTGCTGGCAGCCAGAAACGCAGGGATGAATGTCCCGGATGATACGGTCAAAAAGGCGCTTGATTACATGGCTCGCAGCACGGGCACGGATGGCTCGGTGGCCTATTCAGGCGGCATGGGCGGGATGGGGGAAAGCATGAACCGCTCCGCCATTGCGACGCTGGTGTTTTCCGTCGGCAGGCACAAGGACTGGGACCAGTATAAAGCCACTCTCAAGCATATCGCTGGCCAACTGGAGCATCGCGAAGCTGGTTCGTATGCGGAATATTTCCGTTACTACATGGCGCAGGCATTGTTCCAAGGGGATGTGGATGCATGGAAAAAATGGAATGCGGCCAAGATCCGGGAATTACAACAAATCCAGCGGCCCGATGGCAGCTTTCAAAGTGGGGCTTATGGCACTGGCATGTCACTCTTGGCCCTGGCATTGAATTATAAATTCCTCCCGATCTATGAACGCTAATATAAACCCGATAAATGATCGACTGATAAAACGCCTTGTGCTCGTGGCAGTGCTGATCCTCATCGGCGCACAAAGTTCGCAGTCCCAGATCGCGATCAGACCGAAGGTCAATGCCGTGGCCCCGCGTGTTGTCGGCGGCCAACCCGCTCCGGTCAATGCCGCGCCGACTGCGCCCGTGTTGAAATGGAACAACGGTGAGTCCATTGAAGGAGAGATTGTCGGGGCCACCACCAGTGAATTAAGCTGGAAAACACCGGCTTTCTCGGACCCGTTGCTTCTTGGTCTTTCCTATCTCCATTCCATGGAATTTCCCCAGCAGGACAAGGAACCGGGTGAGCCGTTCATGGTTACGATGCGCAACGGAGACCGCCTCTACGGCAAGCTGGCCGCCCTCGATGAAAAAAGCATCACCATCAGCAGTGATTGTCATGGGGAGAGTGTTCTGCTGCACTCGGAAGTTGCCAGCCTCCGACGGATGAGCGGAAAGAGTCTGCTTTATTCCGGTCCTGCTCCCGGTGCGCCATGGCGCGCGATCAATGATCGTTACAATGGTTCCACCAACAAGCGTCCGCTCTGGAAGTCAGCTGAAGGGGGACGGCCCGTGCTTGGAACTTGGAACGGCATTAACTTCCTGCCTCTGGCCCTGCCGGAGATGGTGGAGGTCGCATTTCATCTTCGCTCCACGGCGCTTCCGCAATTTCGCGCCTATCTGAACTCGAACTTCGGCGCCAGTCCGTCCATTGAAACATGGGACGATTTGCTGGTTCTGGTTCATGACGGTCACTATGCGTTGCTGCGCAAAATGGATCCCGGTGAGCGCGAAGTGAATCTGCGCATCTGCTGGAATCAAAAGGAAAAACGCTGCGCAGTTTTCACCATGGAAGGCGAGATGATTGCTGAATTGGTAACCAAGGAGGCTGCCGCGTCAGAGAAGCCCTCAACCACCCCCATGGATGGAGATGATCCATTCGCAGACCGGCGGGGCATGGTGCGTCCTCAAGGCAAGCCGGAATCCGGCTTTTGCCTGCACAACACCGGAATCAATCTGATGCTGGAAACCCTGCATGTGAAAGAATGGAACGGGCAGCCGCCGCCCAAATTAAAGCTGGATCAGTCGCGTCTCGAATTCGCTGCGGGCGGAGTTGCCGTCGGTAAAGTGGTTCAGGCAACTGCTGAGACTGTGATTGTGCAGAGTCCGGACGGTTCGCAAAAAAACTTTCCGCTGGAAAGTGTCGAAGCTGTGGTGCTTGCCAGTGAGCCCGTCCAATCCAGAAGAGCCGGCACGGAACTTTTGTTCGCGGATGGAGCGTTCATCAGCGGGAAGTTGCTGGAGATCAAGAACGGCGTGGCCAGCATTCAAAGCAGTTTTAGCGCAAATCCGATCCAGTCAAAGATTGCCAGCCTCAAGCAAGTCAGGCTGCGGGTGCCCAAAGCTGCCGGTGATTCTCCCGTTGAGCCATCGCTGACGGAACTGGACCAGTTGGTGATGGGAAAAAACTCACTGCATGGAGTCCCGGTTGGAAGTGGTGACGCTTTGCTGCGCTGGATGCCCGTAGGAGGGGTGCGCCCCGTCCCGCTGGCCGGTGGCACCGAGGCCGAGATGATCTGTGGCACCAAGCCCGGATCGCCCGTCAAAAAGGCGGATTCATTGTTCTTTCTGACCAACGGAGACATTCTCCCCGGCGAGTTCATAGGAATGGATGAAACCTTTGTTGATCTGCACACGGCCATTTCCGCCGTCAAGCGCCTGCCGTCGGTGAATTTGCAAGCCATCCAGTTCTCAGGTCCGGAATACAACCCGGACGGGTTCAAAGATCCCGGCTGGCGCGAAGTCAAGGGCGGTGCCAACAGCGTAATCCTCAAGGACAATGCTGTCACCATCAAGGGTGGGGGAGCATTTGGACATCCCTCCGTGCTTCAGGCCGATGAATTGAAATTTAACTTCCAGGCCAAGGACGGTTACGGCGCGATGCGGGTGAGATTTTTCGTCAATGACATCAAGTCCGCTGCAAAATCGATTTCACTGTTGCTGATGACTTCGGGGAACGAAATATACTGCGGGCAGGAAACTGCTGACGGTCAGTTTCAGCAGCGGGCCCAGTTTGTCCTCACCAGCAGCAAGCCAGCGCAAATCAAGATCGCTTTGAACGAGAACAATATCGAAATCTTCATCAATGATGTTTCGATCCATAAAATGCCCGCCGTGCCGGCGAGACGCGAAGGTCTGGGCCTGGTCTTCGAAGCGGCCGACGTCTGGGGCAATGGCGAGCGCGATATCACGCTATCCAATTTTACTGCCAACATAAATCTGGAGCGCGGCTGGTTCCCGGCCATTGAGGCCGAGGCCCGTGCCAAGGCTTTACTGGTTCCCCGATTCCGTCGGGAAGACTTGCCGAGCCATATTCTCGTGGCTGCCAATGGCGATCTTCTTCGCGGTCACATAGAGGCTGTGAGTTCCAATCAAATCCGGGTTCGCTCCGGCTTGGAAACCGTCAATATCCCAAGGAATCGTGTCTCTGCCGCCATCTGGTTGCTGCCACCCAACAAGGATGCGACGGATCAAATTGTGCCAAAGAAAGAGGAAGAAAAAACTGCGGCCAATCAACCGGGCCAGCGAGGCGGGGGAATGGTGATTGGCGGCGGCGGGGTAGTCAGGATTCAAGTGAATGGCGGCGGCGTTCTCAATCTTAATGGTGCAGTGCAGGGTGGCGGCCTGGAGATCGAAGAAGGTGACATCATTCCTGGTCCTGACGGAAATGTTGCTCCGGGTAATGCTGCTCCAGCCGTTGCAGGTTCAAATGATAAAACCACCGCAGGGAATTCCGCGGAAACTTCATCAGGGTTCACCCCGACCCATTGGTTCCAACTGCGTGATGGCGGGCGCATTGCCCTCGACGTGGAAAGGTTTGACAGCGACCGGTTGACCGGGCACTCCCCGTTGTTCGGGACTTGCGTGATTCCACTGGATCGCATTCACATCATGCGATTCAAGAATCCCGGCCTCACCCCGGCCATGGTCGCCTATAGAGGCTGGCGCTTGCAACACGCTCCGGAGCCTGTCCTGCCGGAGACTGGTGGACAAAGCTCCCCCACGCTCGGCAAGGAGATCAAAGATTTCCGGCTGCCCTTGCTCGGTGGCGGTGATTTTATTTACGGCAATGAAAAAGGCAAGGTCATCGTGCTCGATTTCTGGGCCACTTGGTGCGGTCCCTGTGTGCAGTCACTGCCGGGATTAATCGAGGCCATGAAGCCCCTTGATGCCAAGCGCGTGAAATTCATCGGCGTCAACCAGGGCGAGGAAGCCGCCCAGGTGAAGCGTTTCCTCGAGCAACGCGGATGGAAGTTCACCGTCGCACTCGATGCCACCCAATCGGTAGCCCAACAATTTGGCGTCACGGGAATTCCTCACACTGTGATCATCGGCCCTGATGGCAAGGTGGCTTGGGTCAACACCGGGTATCGTCCCGGTGCCGAGAAAGACGCCGTCACTGCGGTGAACAAACTCTTGGAAGCTGCGCCCCCCAAATGAGCGACTAGGGTGGACAAATAGGGAAAGGATGTTTTTCATCCTGCATCATCGATCCTACATCCCTGATACCCGCTCTGTAAAACGCCGCATTTCCATTTTCTTACACCAACGAGACCCCGCCTTATTTACGCAATTCTTAATTTCCCGAAATGAATAAGTCCTGCGATCGTAGTTGCCGCCCGCGTGCTCCCCGGGGCATAGCGCTGATTTTTGTTTTGGGAGCGGTGGCACTGCTTATGGTTCTGGTGCTCACGCTCCTGAGTTTAAGTCGCACGGAGATGCGTTCGGCAACCGCCTTCAGCCAGATAGCCGGAGTGCGCAGTCTTTCAGAACTGCCGGTGAATTT
>JAYVZW010000253.1:0-5464 GCA_043783015.1 Verrucomicrobiota bacterium | reverse complement strand
TGGATGACCGCTGGATGGGCTGGCCGGTGGAACTGCTGGGCTGGAGCGCAGTGCTCGGACTGGCGGGATACCTCGCGCTCTACTGGGGCTTATGGGGCGCATTTGCCGCAACCATTGGGCGACCCCGAATCGGGCCGGACTATCTAGGCTCCAATGGCGCCATGTTCAGCCTCTCGCTGGAGTCTCTCCGCTCCGCATTCTTGAATGCCGCCGCCTGGACAGGCCTTGAATGGCTCCGCGGCATTTTGCTCACCGGCTTCCCTTGGAACGGGCTGGGCGTGCCGATGGCATCCCAGCTCTCGCTCATCCAGTCGGCTGATCTTGTCGGCGTCACGGGCTTGTCATTCCTGCCGGTTTTCTGCGTGTGTATCGCTTACAATACGGCGCTGCGTTTTCGCGAAGAAGCGCGCACATCACGGGTGCGTCCGCATGTGGATTTCTTCTGCGCCGTGGGTCTGGTGCTCTTGAACTTCGTCTATGGATTCCGCATTCTTTCCTCGCCCGCATCCAAGGACACAGTCCCGCTGCACGTTTTGCTGGTGCAGCAAAACATCGCCCAGGCTACGAAGTGGAGCGGCAAACACACGGAGGAAATATATCAGGGCTACGGCCAGCTTACCCGCATCTTTGCCGAGCGTGATGCCGTCCATCCCCCTGATCTGGTGATCTGGCCGGAGAGCGCTCTGCCCCTGCCCTTCCATGATCCAAATCACATTCCCTTTCTCAATAAATTGCTGGCGTCCGGTGAATTCTCGCTGCTCACCGGCGTGGACATTCTGATGCCCAATGAACCGGCCTACACCGGCGCGGCGCTGATGCGGAACAGTTTCGAAAACCACCAGCTCTACCGGAAAATCCAGCTTGTTCCCTTCGGGGAATACCTGCCACTGCGCTCCGTGCCGTTTGTGGAAAAACTTCTCGGCGGTATCCTGCCAGGTGACTTTGCGGCTGGCACCGCGACCGAGCCTTTCACCATGGAGAAGCCAGCAGACGTGCAGTTGATTCCGCTAATCTGTTTCGAAGACACCTTCGGGCGTCACGCTCGCAAGTTTGTTAACGGCGATCATCCGCAGCTTCTCGTGAACTGCACGAATGACGGATGGTTTTTGCGGAGCGAGGAGAATGAACAGCATCTTGCGAACGCGCTTTTTCGCTGCATCGAATTGCGACGACCTATGGCGCGGGCGGCGAACACCGGCGTTTCCTGCTTCATCAGCAGCACTGGCCTCGTCAACAGGGAAGACCGGCTGACTGATCGAAAAAGCGGGAGTGTCTTTATCAAAGGCTGCCTGCGGAAAGAAATTCGCCTTGAGAAAAATCCTCCGCTGACATTTTACTCAAAGCACGGCGACCTCTTTAGCATTGTCATGCTGGTCATCACTTCAATGGTGGTTACAGCAAAGATTCCCCGGCGCAAGCGATCTGCTAAAGCACCGGTATGAACATCCGCGCAATGCCGTCGCGCATGCGCTGCGGGAGGCTTGCGCATCTCAGTTCTTCCAGAGTGACTTCCATGCTCATTGCAATTTTTTTGTCGAATTCCGCGTTCAGATCACCCGCGAGCGCATCATCAAAGCACGCGACATTAAACTCAAAATTCAAGCGCAGGCTGCGCGGATCCCAGTTGGTGCTGCCGATGAGCGACCACGTTCGATCTACCGTCATGAACTTGGTGTGATCAAACAGTCCCTCGCATTCAAAAATTCTGACGCCGCGCTCCAACATGTCCGGATAAAGCGTGCGTGCCGCCCACCGCACGGGCGGAATGTTGTTGGCGCGCGGCGTGACGATCCTTACATCCACACCACGCAGGCAGGCAAGATTCAGCGCCCATTGAATCTGCGGGTCAGGCAGAAAGTAGGGAGTCATCACGCGAATTTCTTTTCGCGCGGAATTAATCGCAGCAAAGATCGCCTTGGGCATCACCTCGAGATCTTCATCAGGACCATCGGGCACACCGATCGCCGCCACCTTGCCGCACGGCTCGATCTCAGGATACCACAGATCACCGGCCAGGACCTCGCTGGCGCAGTAAGCCCAGTCCTCGGCAAAAACACGCTGGAACTGCCGGACGACTGGGCCTTCGACACGAAAGTGCATATCCAGCACCGGGCTTTTTGGATTCTCCAAAATCATGTTTCCCTGACGGATGTTCATTCCGCCGGTGAATCCAAGGCATCCGTCAACGACGAGAATCTTACGATGGTTCCGCAGGTTCATCGTGAGCAAGCGCAAGACAAAGCGGTGCGGCATGAAACGCGCGACATTGACGCCCCGCTTCGCCAGTATGCGCGTAACTGGAGGCCACGAGTAGCGCGTGCCCGCATCATCCACCATGACCCGGACTTCAACGCCACGTAGTTTCGCCGCCACAAGTTCATCCACGAATTTCTGCCCGATACCTTTTGCCTCAAATATGTAACTGCAAAGCGTGATCGAACTCTTCGCCGACTTGATCGCCTGCAGCATCTCCGACATGGCCTCATCGCCAGTGCGGTAGATGACAACTTTGTTGCCAACAGTGAATTCATAGCGCGAAAGCCGGCCCAGTGTCGCCGCCAGACGCCGCAGTCCGCTGATCTCGGGAAATTTTTCCCATGGATTGGCCGGCACCGCTTCACCGACCACCGTCTTGTGCAATTCCATGCCGCAGCGATATTTTTTAACAGTGCGGCGCAGTCGATTGATGCCAAAGACGGAATAGAACGCCGCTCCCAGAAGCGGAACGAAGATGATGATGACCGCCCAGAAAGCCGCCGCGCGTGAGTCGCGCTGCCTGAGGGTCACATGCCCGAGCCCGACAGTCAGCGCGGCCATTTCCAGTCCAACCAGAAACCATTGCCATGCAGCGCCGAGGTGAATCCAAAATTCAGGAACCATGCGCCATCATAAGCTGCCCCAGCATCATCGCAAATCTCGCTCTGCGTTTACAATCCCGGATCGTCCTTGTCTGAATCCAATGACGGAGCCTCTCCACCGCGCAGAGAATAGGCCAGGTGCGGCGTGTAGAGCTCGGGTTCAAGCAGGAAAGAATCGTGTCCCTTCGCCGAATGGACAGTGATGTGCATGACGGAGACTCCGGCGTCTTCGATATACCTGACGAGTTCGGCCTGTTCCTCGGGATAGAAACAGAAGTCTGAATCAATGCTGAAGACCAGATAATGATGACCGGCACGACGGCTGATGGCGAAGAGCGCTCCATAGTTCTCCACGCCCGCATCGCGCAGCGGATCGAAGCGCAACCACATGTTGCAAATGCGCAGATAGGTATTGGCGTCGAAACGCTTCACAAATTTCTTTCCCTGATGAAGCATGTAGCTCTCAACATTGTGCCCGACCCGATACCAAGAAAGCTGGTCGTCAGCCTGAATGACGTCCGTGCGCGCCCTGCGCTCAATGGCGTCCAGATGAACAAAGGTCTTGTGTGAAATCATGCGAGCCAGCGCGAGACCGTATTCCGGCGGAGTGCTATCATAAAAATTTCCACCGCGAAAATGCGGATCGTTTTCGATGGCCATGACCTGTTCAAAAACATGCAGCCGGTTCAGCACCGTGGTGCGCGAGCCAGTGGCAATGGGAATGATAATCCGCACCCTGTCGGGAAACATGGTCGCGAGATTCAATGCCATCAATCCGCCGATGGACGCGCCGATCACAGCATGCAGCGTCGCCACGCAGAGATGGTCGAGCAGAAGCATCTGCGAGCGCACCACATCCGAGGTCAGCACCGGCGGAAATTCCGCGCCATAGGGCTTGCCTGTCTTCGGATTGATGGTGGCTGGGCCGGTGCTGCCGTAGCAGCCGCCAAGAAAGTTCGCGCAGATGACGTAGTATTTATTCGTGTCCAACGCCTTGCCCGGGCCGATGAACAAGTCCCACCAGCCGTGCTGGCAATCCTCCGTCCAACGACCATTGGCCTCCGGGACACTGCGACAGACACCAGCAGCGTGCTGGCTGCCCGACAGCGCATGAAATAACAAAATGGCGTTACTCTTTTCAGCGTTGGCTTTGCCGTATGTTTCGTAAGCGATGGATACATCATCCATCTCCGATCCGCTGGCAAAACGGAACGGTTGCTCAGGAGTGCCGATGCGAAAAATCTGAACCTGGGTCTCAACTGAATGCTTGGCGGACATGTGGGCGAAACCATCCGCATGAACGGGCGTGGGGCAAATGAAAACAGCCCCGCCGCCATTCATTCATTCCAGCATGACGCGAAATTCTGGCTCGCTCAAAATCCCGACGCCCAGCTTTTTCGCCTTGTCCAGCTTGCTGCCCGCCTCTTCGCCTGCCAGCAGATAAGTTGTCTTGGCGCTCACACTTGATGAGACCTTGCCTCCGTGAGAGCGGATGATGTCCGCGATTTCCTCACGAGACTGGCTGAGCGTTCCAGTGATGACCCAGGTTGTATTCGCAAGATTGTCGGAGGCGCGCTCGATTTTGGGATTGGAAAACAGCAGCCCTGCCGAGCGCAGACGCTCAAGCAAGAGAACATTGCGCTCATCACGGAACCACGCGTGGATGCTCTGGGCCACGACAGCGCCGATGTCTTGCACCTTGAGCAGATCGGAGATTTCCGCCCTGGCGATTTCATCGACTGATCCGAAATACTCCAACAAGGAACGCGCCGCTGAGGTGCCGACATGCAGGATGCCGAGTCCAAAAACGAACCGCCACGGCGGCTGTTTTTTGCTGGCCTCAATTCCCTTTAACAGATTGTCGATGCTCCTCGCGCCCTGACGCTCCAATCGTGCGAGAGAAAGTTCGTTTAAATCATAAATGTCGGCGGAATCGCGCACCAACTTCGCATCCACAAGCTGACACACGACTTGCTCGCCTAGTCCGCTGATATCCATGGCTCCGCGATGGGTGAAATGTTCCAAGCGGCGCTTTACCTGCTCCGGGCAATCAAGATTCGGACAACGAATCGCGACCTGACTCTGGTCCTTCACTATAGCAGTCCCGCAAACAGGACAATGCGTCGGCGCATGAACCCGCTTCTCATCACCGGTGCGTTTGGCGACGTTCACAGTGACGACCGCAGGAATGATCTCCCCTGCTTTCTCGATGGTGACGAGATCGCCCACGCGAATGTCTTTGCGCTCGATCTCCTCAAAGTTATGCAGCGTGGCATTGCTCACGGTGCTGCCGCTCAGGAACACAGGCTCCAAGCGCGCGACAGGCGTGAGCGCGCCGGTGCGGCCAACTTGGATGTCCACGGCAAGCAATCGCGTCTCCGCCTGTTCCGGCTGGTATTTGTAAGCGATGGCCCAACGCGGGGCTTTGCTGGTCGCGCCGAGATCGCGTTGCTCCGTGAAGGCATCCACCTTGATGACCGCGCCATCGGTTTCATAGGGAAGCTTCTTTCGCTTCACGTCGAGATCGCGAATGGCTTCGACGATTTCATCGGCAGAATCGCAATGCCAGACGAGATCGGCCTTGGGCAGTCCCGCATTTTTCAGTA
>JAYVZW010000252.1:0-5483 GCA_043783015.1 Verrucomicrobiota bacterium | reverse complement strand
ACAGCACCAGCGCGGAAGTGGACTCGATCAGTGTCTTGCGCGCCGCCTCCAGAGTGGCCTTGGCGCGTAGCACATCCGAGCGCGCCACATCTCCCGCGTCCAATCGCTTCTGCGCCTGATCGAGCTGCTCCGTCGCCAGGTCCAGTGTCTGCTGGTTCACGCTCACGATGTCGCGTTGCCGGAGCACATCATAATATGCCCGTGCCACGCCGAAAAGTGTATCGCGCACCGTAGCCTGATATTTCAGCTTCGTGGACTCAGCCGTCAGTTTGCCCAGACGATATGCAGGAAAAACCGTTAAATCCAAAAGCGTCTGCTGCCAGCTGATGCTTGCCCGGCGCAGATCAGTCCTCGTCGTCACTCTTTTTGCGGCGGAATTGTTCGGCGATGTCGTCCCACCGCTCATCAAGCCAGAACTGCCACTCGTCGTCACACTGGATGGATCGTAGCCCAGGTTGGCAGAAATTTGCGGCCCCAGCCTAGTCAGTGCGCTCAATGGCAGCAGATTGGCCTTGTGGATTTCGATCAGGGCAATGGCGATGGTCTGGTCCGATACCAGCGTCCGGTCGTAAGCCTGTTCCAGAGTAATGATAGGCTTCTTTACCCCTTCCCCACCCATGCCCGTGCTGGTCATCAGCAGCACCAGGAAGCAAGATGTAATTTTGAATGAAGAAAAGACTGGGGCGGGCATGTCGTGAAAGAGAATCAATATGGCAGGATAAAGAGCATCAAAAGCCCCCGCTCTTTCAACAATTCACTACGGAGATGAGAAAAGGTGTGAGGTTCATGTCTGGTGGCAGTCGATTATCTGTAGCCCGTCAATTGAATCACAGCGTTGTAATACAGCGTCCTCTGCCTTTTTTCATAGCCTTATTCAACCCCTTAATCCGCAGATCCATTGGGGTCACCGTCATTTTTCTTAGGCCCTTTCTTGGGCGGGTCTTGCAGTGAAAGGGCGTGGAATTCTTTCGCATGTTGCGCCCACGCTTCTTCCATTAATTTCACTTTGTCGGGATATTGGGAGGCGAGGTCTTTGGTCTCCGAGCGATCTTTGCCGAGGTCAAAAAGCTCCCAAGGCAATTCTCCATTCTGCGTCAGCTTCCAGTCGCCCATGCGGATGGCGCGATTGTTCTCATGATTCCACCAGAGAAATTCGCGCGGCACGGTGTTGTCCTTGGCAAAGGCCGGCACCAAACTCCTGCCGGGCAACGGTGGCACGGTCAATCCAGCGATGGTCGCAGGCTGCTGGCCGCCGGAGATGTCCAGCACGGTCGGCACCACGTCAATCAAGTGACCGGGATTCGTGCGCAATTCACCGCGAGCCTTGATTCCGGCGGGCCAGCGCACGATGAATGGAGTGGAGATTCCGCCTTCATGAGTCCATGATTTGTGGAGCCGGAACGGAGTATTGGCAAAACTGGACCAGCCCGGCCCGATGCCGAGGAAGGAATAGGCCGACCCTACGGGCGCTTTCGGATCTTCACCAAGACCGCGGATGAGCTGCTCGGCAGACGCGCCGTTGTCGGAAACGAACATGACGACGGTATTGTCATAGGCTCCCATGGACTTGAGCTGTGCAAGGATGCGTCCAATCTCAATGTCCATGCGGTGCACCATCGCAGCGTGCACGGCCATCTTCTCCGCCTGAAATGCCTTCTGACCTTCACTGAGTGAATCCCATGGCACGGCGTAGCCCACTTCATCCGGGCCGATGCGTTTTTTTAATTCCGCTTCCGGCAGATTCCATCGCGGCACGGTTTTCGGATCCAGCGCGGAAAGCTCGCAGTCCACGATCCCCATTTTCTTCATACGCGCAAGACGCTCCAGCCGCATCGCATCCCAGCCGGTTTGATAACGATCTTTGTAAATGGCGATGTCTTCGGGCAGCGCCTGAATTGGAAAGTGCGGCGAGTGAAACGCCACATATTCAAAGAAGGGCCGGCCCGGATGATTAGCCGCGTGATCCTTGAGGTGTTTGATGGCATAGTTGGCAATGGCGATGGTCGAGTAAAATTTTCCGTTGGTGTCTATCTTCGGCAGTTTCGAACCGTCCTCGTCGGCACCGACCTGCGTGAAGTAACCATCGTTATTCATGTCGATGTAGTTATGGTCGAATCCATTGTCCAATGGCCGGCCATCCACATGCCACTTGCCAGACATGTAAGAACGGTAACCCAGCGGCTTCAATAAATCCGGCAGCAGGGCCGCCCAGCGCGGACGCGCGCCTGCATTGCCCAAGGCAACCTTTTCACCGCCGGGAAACTGGATGCCGCTGAATTTATCCCGCCTGATGGACTGGGCATAGTAGCCGCTCAGAACGCAAGTCCGTGAAGGCCAGCAGCGCGAGGTGTTGTAAAACTGCGTGAAGCGCAATCCATCTGCCGCGAGCGCATCCAGATTGGGCGTCTGGATTTCGCTGCCATAACAACCCGCGTCCGAATACCCCAGATCATCAGCGACAATCAGGAGCACATTCGGTTTTTTGGCATCAGCGGCCTGTGTCTGGATGCAAAGCGCGGCCAAAAGTGGAACAAGAATTTTTAGTGCTTTCATGGGCTGGTCAGGATTTAAAACTTACACAGGCCACTGCCATGGCGGCGACCCCTTCCTCGCGCCCGACAAAGCCCAGCCGCTCATTGGTGGTGGCCTTGACGCCAACCCGGTCAGCCGTGATGCCCAAGGCGGCGGCGATCTTTGCTTTCATGGCGTCGCGATGCGGATTCACCTTGGGCGCTTCGGCAATCACGGTGCTGTCCACATTTTCAATGGTCGCGCCTTTTGCCGCAGCGATGGACGCGACCTTCTCAAGTATCTTCAAGCTGCTGATGCCCGCGATGCTCGCGTCTGTGGGCGGGAACCAATGTCCGATGTCCGGCTCCCCCAGCGCCCCGAGAACGGCGTCGGCGATGGCATGGCTCAGAACATCTGCATCCGAATGACCTTTCAAACCCTGATGATGCGAAATCTCCACCCCGCCAAGAATGAAGGCGCGGCCTTCCGCGTAGGGATGAACGTCGTATCCAATGCCGGTGCGCATGTTCATAAGTTACGGAGTTTAGGCTTAATCCAAGCGGGGTTTCTCCGAGAATCAAGAACTGCTACTACTACAACTTCTGCGCCGAGAATTTTGCAAAACACTGCAAAGGGATGACGCCGACAAATCAGCCTGTGGTGAAGCTTGAAGGGTTTGGAGTGAATACCGCCAGTGATTTTCAATGACTCAATCTCAGCCGAGACACACTCAAAAAAATACCTTCCTGCGCCCGGCTCCTGCCTCTCGTAAAACTCGAAGCCTTCAACCAAATCACCACGGGCGGAACCCGAAATTACGACGTTCATGCGGGGCGCTTAAAAAGCTCCGACTTGAGTTCCTCTTTGACCAAGTCCCAATCGTGGAATGTTTCTTCCCCGGTTGCAATTCGCTTTTCCCGTTCAAGCAAAACTTGCTCCTGCCAGGCTGGTGATTCCATCGTGTCCGTCCGCTTGTCGAGGTCTTCCCAAATGTCTTGCATGAGGCTGAGTTTTTCAGCAGCCGTCATTTGATCGAGTGGAAGTATGGGAATCATGTGGTAAAAATACCCGCTGGCACAGGTCGTGTCGAGTTACAAATAGCGGCTCATGTCCATTTTGCCATTGGTCGCGCAGACGAAGAGCTTGCCCGGATGGGTGCGGCTGGGTTCGCAGTGAAAACTTCCGCCTGCGGCTTCGAGCAACTGCTTCCCGGCGGCGATGTCCCATTCGCTGATTTGTTCTTCGATATAAGCATCGAGACGGCCACACGCAATGTAAGCCAGCGCGAGTGCGGCGCTGCCGAGCATCCGGGTCTTGCGCACTTCCACAGAAATGCGTTTGAAACGGTCAAAGCTGGCTTCCAGCGCCTCGCGGCTTTTCGAGAAGCCGACGGTGACCACGGCGTCGGAGAGTTGGGCGCGATCGCTGACGCAGATGGTTTTACCATTGAGCGTGGGCACTCCGCCTTTTTCCATGACCCATGTTTCGTTCATCATCGGATCGTAAATGACGCCCGCGACATATTCGCCTTCCTGTTTCGCAGCGATGGAAACGCAGAAATGCGGGATGCCATAGAAGTAGTTCACCGTGCCATCGATGGGATCCACGATCCATTGGGTGTCGCTGCCCGAGTTGCCGGAATCGCCCTCTTCGCCCTTGATGCAATGATCAGGGAAAGCCTTAAGAATAATCTCCGAGATGAGTTCCTGGCTGCGCACATCGAGGTCGAGCTTGATGTCGTGCTTGAGCATTTCATTGACGGCGAGATCGGATCCAAAATTCTCGCGTTGCAGTTTGCCTGCGGCATGGGCGGCTTCGATGGCGACATTTAAAAGGGAACTCATTGTTTCAATGTTAAGTGTTCAGGGTTCGACGTTCGGCGAGCGCGACGATTCTGCTGATGAGCAGGCGGGCCAGATCAGTTTTATTCATTCTTTCGACCTTTTCGGTTTGCCCTCCGGGGAGGCAGAGGATGACTTCATTTTCCTCGCTGTCAAACCCGCTGCCGAGTTGGCTGACATCATTGGCAATGACCAGGTCGCAGCCCTTGCGCCGCAGCTTCTCGCTGGCGTTCAGGACAAGGTTCTCAGTCTCCGCCGCGAAGCCGACCAGAAAACCGCGAAAGAGGAATGGCACGCGCATGGAGCCGAGCACATCCGGCGTGCGCTCCAGTTCCAGCGTGAGTGCGTCCGCATGCTTCTTGATTTTTTGAGATTCGATGACTTTCGGACGATAATCCGCAACCGCTGCGGCGAAGATGGCGATGTCCGGTGCGGCATCCGAGGCGCAGACCTGGCGTGCAGCCTCCCACATTTGTTGCGCGGTTTCGACGCGATGCAAATCCACTCCGTCAGGCGCGGTCAAGGCCACCGGCCCTGAAATGAGTGTCACGGCATGGCCTTGTTCCAATGCCGCCTGAGCCAGGGCGTAACCCATCTTCCCAGAGGAGTGATTGCTGAGAAACCGCACCGGATCAATCGGCTCGCGGGTTGGTCCGGCGGTAATGAGAAAACGCATGTGCTCAGTGTTACAAAATTCCGCCCCAGTGGCTGCGGGCGCTCATCCGTTATGCCAGCGCGCCTGCGTATGCAAACGACCAATCCCCGCAGAATAATGCTTGCCATTCGTCACGACACCTACTAAAACTTTATTCCATGCAGTCCAGCTCAACGGCTCAAAATTTAGGGCAAGCGCTTCAAATTCAGGCAGTGGTCTTCCCCCGAAGTAGTGGACGCGCTGAGCGCAGTGGATTTTTGTTAGTTTAGCGCGGGTTTTTGGGTTTGGAAGAAATGATTGAGGAAGTCGCAGGGTGATTGACAGGAAAGTGAGCTATGGCGGCGTTTGCGGTTGTAGAAAGTTTCGAGGTAATCAAGGACGGCGGTGGTGGCGCTTTGTTTGGAATCGAAGGGCTGGCCATCATCGAGCAGTTCGGATTTGAGGGAGGCGAAGGCGCTTTCGGCAAATGCGTTGTC
>JAYVZW010000251.1:0-16488 GCA_043783015.1 Verrucomicrobiota bacterium | reverse complement strand
AATCCCTCGGCCATGTGTGAGCGGCAGGAGTTGCCGGTGCAAAGCACTAAAATCAACGGTGTTTTCATAAGTCGTAAAATTAACAAGCCGCACCCGGCATTGCGCGGCAGCAGCCTTTCTCGCGCACACAAATGCATACCGGCACCGCCAGCAGCGCGCCGAGCGTCGGGGCCACAAGATAAATCCACAAATCGCCCAGCTTGCCGCTGATCAAAGCGGGCGCGAGCGAGCGCGCAGGATTCATGGACGCACCGCAAATCGGCCCGGCGAACATGGCCTCCAGCGCGATCAGTCCTCCGATGGTGAGTCCCGCGCTGATGCCATTTTCCTTGGAGCCGGTGGTTACGCTCAAAATTGTGAGCATGAGAAAAAACGTCAGCAAAACTTCCAGCGTGAAACTCTGCCACCACGGCCCGGCAGGAAGTGTCGCGCCCAGTGTTGCATCGGCGGGAAACAGCACGCGCAGCAGACCGCTGGCGGCCAAGGCACCGAGCAATTGAGCAGCGATGTAGCGAGGCACTTCGACCAAGGGGAAACCTCGCGCGACTGCAAAGCCGATCGTCACCGCCGGATTGAGATGGGCGCCGCTGACGTCGCCAAAGGTCTCGATCATCACCATCACGATCAATCCAAACGTCAGCGCCACGCCCGCATGTCCAATGGCTCCGCCTGATGCGTGATCAATTATGATCGCGCCCGTTCCCGCGAACACGAGGGCAAAAGTTCCGATGAACTCGGCGGTTAGTTTTTTCATGAAGACAAAAACTGGCACAGCACCGGCAGCGCGCAACGGCAGAGTTGTGACGGGATTGACAAAAAACTTAAATTTCGAGGTTTGATTCGCTATTTGAAAGTAGAAGCGGCGTCCTCACCGCTTTCCCACGCAAAAAGCGACGAGGGCGTCGCTTCTACTTATGGACCAGTGTTTCCTTAGCCGCGCACGGTTACCACACCCGCGCCCACAGCGTTTTCAGATAGCGGCTCTCCGCGCAGTTGGACATCACGGGATGATCGGCACCGGCTCCAGTGCGGTCGAGGATTTGCAGCTTGCGCCCGTTGCGATGCGCGAGGCCGATGACGATTTCCTCAAACTCGAACACATCCATCAGGCCGGAGCATGAGCAGGTGAGAAATAATCCGCCCGGCTCGACCAGCGACATCGCGAGTTTGTTGAGATCGTGATACTTGGCCTTGCCTTCCTCGTAGGCTTCGCGCGAGTGGATGAGCTTCGGCGGATCCAGCACCACCGCGCCCCAAGTTTCGTTGTTGCGCTGCATCTGCCGCATCCAGGTGAAGGCGTCGGCATGGACGAA
The DNA here is from genome assembly GCA_043783015.1 of Verrucomicrobiota bacterium. Classification (GTDB taxonomy): domain Bacteria; phylum Verrucomicrobiota; class Verrucomicrobiia; order Verrucomicrobiales; family Verrucomicrobiaceae; genus VFKE01. Next base: position 15,175 of record JAYVZW010000251.1, on the reverse strand, counting down.
ACTCACGCGGCAGTTGTTGAGATTGGCGTTCTTCTTCGCGACCTCGATGGCCTTCTCATCAAGGTCCACGCCGGTCACTTCTTCCGCGCCGCCCAGACTTTTGGCCGTGATCGCGAAGCCGCCCGTGTAGCAGCAGACATCTGCCACACGCAGGCCGCGCGTCCAGCGGGCGAATTGCGCGCGATTGTCGCGCTGGTCGCAGAAGAAGCCGGTCTTGTGTCCGCTGTCGAAATTCACATGGAAGCGCACATCGTTTTCCTTGATGCGCACGGTGGACACGCCGGAGTTTAATCGTGCCTGATCTTCCATCACGCGCTGCGGCATCAGGCTTTCCGCACGGGAGGCGTTGTCATCGAAATGCACCACCGCTTGCGTGGTGCCGAGTTTTTCGTGCAGCAGAGGCAGCCATGATTCAATGCGCTGCCAGATGGCGGCATTGCTGACCTCGACGGAAAGCACATCGGCGAACTTGTCCACCATCAAGCCGGGGATTCCGTCGGCATCACTGTGAACGGCGCGGAAGGCATCCGTCGTTTCCGGAAGTCGCAGCAGGTTCGTGCGCATGGCGATGGCATTAACGATGCGCTGCTCCAGAAAACCTTCTTCAAGTGGTTCCGCCCCGTGATGAAACACGCGCAGGGGAACGCGGGCGCGGGGATTGAAGAAACCGTGACCGAAGGGCTGCCCCTCCTTGTCCATCACCGTGACCACATCGCCCGTGATGGCGGAGGATGCGGCGATCATGTTGGGATAGAAATTCGGATGGAAGCTGAAGTATTTGAGCTGCACCCACGGCTTCGGCCAGGCATCGCTGCCATCAGGCACGCGGGGGCGGGGCCGATCATAGGAAGGTCTCTCGGGGCGATAGTCGGGCATGAGTCAGTGTTTTGCGGGAATCAATTCAGAAGCATTGATGCAGTCGATCAACTGGCGCAAGCGCCCGAACTCGCGGCGGCGCAGCGTGCCAATGAGCCGGGGCAGATGGAAGATGCCCTCTTCGTTTGCTTCATCGGGCAGCGCAGCGCTTTGCTCGAGCTTGCCTTCCTTGATGAGATCGGCAAAATCCGCGTTGAGCTTATCCACGGCGGCAGAGGTGAGCTTGTGCTTGAGCCGGAAGACCATCTTCTCCCTGACGAAACGATAGGAGTGAAAGACCTTGTAGAAATTTGTGATGTGCCGCACCGCATCGTCCACATCATCGGTCAGGTGGAACAGGCGCAGATCTTCGGCCGCGATCAAACCGCGCGCCAGCAAGTGCTCGCGAATGAAGGAGACAAAGGTCGCCCAGTAGTTGCCGCCGGGCGCGTCCACCAGCACCAGCGGCAGGATGTTGGCCTTGCCCGTCTGGATCAGCGTGGTGGCCTCGAACAGTTCATCTAGCGTGCCGAAGCCGCCGGGGAACATGGCGAACGCATCCGCCTCTTTCACGAACGAGAGCTTGCGGGTGAAGAAGTAATTGAACGTGATGAGCTTCTCATCGCCCATGATGATGTCGTTCGCCTGCTGCTCAAAGGGCAGCTTGATGTTCAGGCCAAAGCTGTTTTCCCGCCCCGCGCCGTGCTGGGCCGCGCCCATGATGCCTTCGCCCGCGCCAGTGATGACCATGAAACCCTGCTCCACCATTTTGCGGGAGAAACGCGCGGCGGCTTCAAACTCCGCATTGCCGGGCTGCGTGCGCGCGGAGCCGAACACGGTCACCTTGCGCATATGGCGGAAGGGATGAAAAACCTTGTTCGCATAACGCATCTCCCGCAGCGCGCGGTGGATCATTTTCAGATCGCCCATGCCCGTGTTGTCGCGGCCAATCTTCAGCCCCGTCATCAGCAAGCCCGCCACCAGATCGCAGGAGCGCGCATCCGGCGCCCATTCGCAGGCCAGATCGTGCAGGCGCTTGTCGAGTTCCTTGCTGCCCGTGGTGCCCGGCGGTTTTTCCGTGAGCGCAAAAATGCCACCTGCGGTGAAATCTTTTTCGGAGTCGGGGCTTTTATTGTTGGTCGCGGATTCGGGCATAGGGAAAAACGGGGCGTGATGTATCGCATTCTGACGATGCACTGGCCAGTTGTTTTTCGAGATCTGCAGCTCCGCCCCGTGCCCCACATACTATTTGGCAGCATCAATCGGCAATATAACACGGTGTAACTCATTCATCGCGCAGAGGTTTTCGGCGTGGGCGCCAAAAACGACACGCGAGGGCGCGTGTGCTCCCCAATGCCCGTCTTCCGCTACGAACCTATTTTTGATGATTTACAACGATAAATGGCATGACGCCTTTTTGCCGTATTTCCTCGTCGCGTTCGCATTTGGTAACCTTTAGTGCCGTTTGATCTAGCCCCGCAATCAGGCGCGAGTCCGTCTTGCAATCTGGGCTCAATGACGTTTCAATCAGCTTATGAAACGATTCGCTCCGCTGCTGCTCGCGCTGCTTGCTCCCATGCTGCTGGGTTTCAGCCGCAAGACTGAATTCACGATCACCTTCCATGCGCTGGCTTCGGAGATGGATCCGCCGAAGACGATGTTCCCGTTCGATCTCAACGGTAATCGCGTTTTCTTCAAGATCGTGCCGGAGGTTTCCCAGCAGAACATAGTGGCCTTTTATCCATTTCCGGCCGAGGGCGGAAGGGGGAATGGTCTGACGTTGCAGCTCGATTTCCGCGGGCGCGCTTCACTGGAACTGATTACGCGCACACGCCGTGATGAGTATATGCTGACCATGGTCAATGCCGCTCCGGTGGATTTTGTTGTTCTCGACCAGCCGGTCACGGATGGCATCATCACCATCTGGCAGGGCGTGACGGACGAGGTCATCAAGGAGATGGATAAGAAATATCCGCGTATCAAGAAGGGGGCGGCCCCGAGCATGTCCAAGGACATGGACATGCTGCCCACGACCAAGGGCGAGAAGAAACGGAATCTGAAAGAGAGCCAGCAGAGCGAGCGCGATGCAGCGGCGGCCAAGAAATCCGGCAAGAAAATCCCCGAGACCCGGTCACTCGATCTGCGCAAGGGGACAGTGACGCCACAGATTCCGCTGGAAGGAGGGCCGAATCCGCCCCTGCCGACGGAGCAGCCATCGCTCCCGAAACCTTGAGATACTGAGACTACGTCGTCGTCATGTCGCGCCTAGCCTTGTGTCTGTTGTATGGGTTGATGTTTTCCGCAGTTCTCACTGCGCAGACTCCGGCATTGTCAGAAGTTGAGGAAATCAAGCCTGCGCTTCCAGCGCCACAACCGTCGCCGCCCCCCGCGCCGGTGCCGATGACGCTGGCGCTTCCCACGGAAAATGACGCATTGTTGCGCGGAGATTTTCCCGCGTTCTATATGTTCATCGACAGGAATTTTGAGAAGGAACAAACCACGTCATGGGAGGGCGGTCAGTATGGTTTTGTGCGCGGGCCGGTGCGGGTGGGCGACAAGGTGGTGCTGATGCACTTTCACGAAGGCATGGACGTGGCGCCGTTGAAGCGCGACGATAAAGGCGAGCCGCTGGACGAGGTTCGCAGCATCATGCAGGGCGAAATCGTGCATGTGTCCGACAGTCCCGGAGCCAGCAATTACGGTCGCTATGTGGTCATCAAACACGACTGGGGCCAGGGGCCGTTCTATTCGCTTTACGCCCACCTCAGCAAGGTCATGGGGAAGGAAGGCGATAAAGTGGAGGCCGGTGCGCCCTTTGCCATCATGGGCCACACCGGCGCAGGCATTGACCGCAGGAGATCACACGTTCATGTGGAACTGAACCTGATGTTGAACACCCAGTTCTCGGAGTGGTATGACGGAGGCTATCCAGGCGCACCGAACCGGCACGGGGATTACAATGGATTGAATCTCGTGGGACTTGATATAGCCGGGTTGTATCAGGCGCTGAAGAAAACTCCCACACTCACGGTGCCGGACTTTATCAAGAATACCGAATGCATGTGGAAAGTGGTGGTTCCGCGAAAGGGCGACATTGAAATGGCAAAGAACTATCCGTGGCTTGCCGAAGGCTGCGAACAGGCGAGTCCTTCATGGGAGATCAGTTTTGCGGGAGGCGGACTGCCTTTGAAAATCAAGCCGAGCAATGAAGTCGTCACCACGCCTAAGGTTAGTTGGGTAAAAGATGAGAGGATTCCCTTGAGCTATCACACGCGCGGTTGCGTGAGTGGAAGCGGAACCAAGTTCGCGCTCACGGGGACCGGTCTGCATTATCTGCAGTTGATTACGGGCGATTTTTCACATCGAGCCGCCGCCACACCTTCCGCCAAGAAGAAAAGCCCGGCGGTTTCCAAGAAGAGCAAAAAAAAGTGAAGCAGGCGGTGCCAGCTTGTTGGGTCTCGTGCAATAGAATGACTATTTGCTGACCGGGTGTCGGGGCCAGCTTGGCCCCTTCTCATGGGGGCTAGCAGCCCCCAACACACTCGAAATGCTATTTTGCGAGACTCAATTAGAAACCGGCTTGAGCTCCACTTTGCCGACATCCATGATGGCCTTCCCATTCTTGCCCTGCGGCTTGATCGCGAGCCGATAGGTGCCGGACTTGTTCACGGTGATCACACCAACCGGCACCGGCGTGTGCTTGTGGAAGTCGCCTGTATTTTGCACGCTGAACTTTAATTGTTGTTCGCCGAACTGAATGGTCACCTCGCTGCCACCGCCGTTGCTGCCCTGATGCACAATGACTTGATATTTGCCGGGCTGATTCATTTTGAATTCCCACTCGGCGAAATCTTGGGGGTCAGTCCAGAAGCCCAGGCAGTTCTTCTCAGGCTTGGGCTCGTAACGCATGTTCTCGCTCCAAGTGGTCGCGTCTTTGGCTGGCATTTGCACGGTTCCATCGTCAGACTGTCTGACAAGTTCGCCCTCGGGCGCGGGAACCAGCGCGATTTCGTGAAGGATAAAACTGTCCCACGCCATATGATTGGGAGTGTATAGCGCCATGGATTGATCCCCCGCATTGGCCAGGTAGATATCGCCAAGCCATGCATGCCTGGAGGATTCATCACCGCCTGGTATTTGCTTCTTGAACCGGCTCTCGCCAAGTTTGAACTGCACGCCGAGCGAGGATGATTTGAGCGTGTAAGTGATGCGCACGGCGTATTTGCCCCAGCGTTTGGCCTTGAAGGAGAAATTGTATTCCTCCCAGTGTTCCTTGGCCACGTAGGTTTTGTCATCTTCCTCAACTTTGATGGCGATCACGCCCCGGGACGGCATGTCCGCGCGTTCAGCGGGGGTATCACTTCCGAAATCGCCCACATCCACCAGGTCGGGAGTGACGGGCACTTTAGTCACCTCTTCAGCAGGTGAAGATACCGTCAGCAGCAAGCATGACACAAAGCACAAGATGAATGGGGCGCGGAACATAAGGGGGCGATAAGACACGAAAGCGAATGTTCTGGCAATGTAATTTCTTGGGCCGATACCGGGAGGCCGGGTGCTGAGTTACGCAAACTTTCATTATTGAGTCTCGCATAAAAGCATTACGAATGTGTTGGTGGCTGCTAGCCCCCACGACACGGGGCCAAGCTGGCCCCGACACCCGCTCAGCAAATTGTCATCTTAGTGCGCAAACTTCAATGATGCTCAGTCGGATGGCGTTCACCATCTGACTCAGTTCATCCGTCGAGACACAAAGCGGAGGCATGAGCACCAGGGTGTTCACGATGGGGCGGGTGAGCAATCCATGACGCCGCGCGGCGAGGCAGACGTTCGCGCCGGTTGCAGCTGCTGGATTGATTTCAATGCCGGCGATCATGCCGCACTGCCGGATGTGGATGACGGGGGCCAAATCTCGCAGCCCGGTTAACAGCGATGTGAAGAGGGTGATTTTATCTTGCAGCATCTCAAGGACTCGCTCTTCCCGGAACACCTCCAGACTGGCCAGCGCCGCCGCGCAGCCAAGCTGGCTGGCGGTGTAGCTGTGGCCATAAAAAAAAGTGCGCCCCTCGCTCGCGTCGCCGAGGAAGCCGTCGAACACGCGCTGCGTCGTCAGCGTGGCTGCCAGCGGGAGGTAGCCGCCCGTGATTCCCTTCGCGAGACAGAGGAAGTCAGGAACCACGTCTTCGTGTTCACAGGCGAACATTTTTCCCGTGCGACCAAAACCGGTCATGACTTCATCGAGAATCAAATGGACATCGCGCTCCCGGCACCAGCGCTCGAGCTGCTTGAGCATTCCCTTCGGCCATAAACGCATACCCGCCGCGCCTTGAATGAGCGGCTCGATAATGACGGCGGCGATGCGGGACGTGAGCTTCGGGTCCAGCGCGTCAAGATCGTCAAGACAGCCGATACGCAACACCTCGTAGCCGAATTGATTCGCACTGCCTTTAAACAGAGGAATGCCACCGAGGCTGGCCGCGCCGAGCGTGTCGCCATGATAAGCCTGATCGAAGGCCACGATAACCTCGCGCTCGGGACGACCGTTTTGCTTCCAATACTGCAATGCCATGCGCACTGCGGACTCGATGGCCGTAGAGCCATTGTCGGAGAAAAAAACTTTATTCAGAGCCTTGCCGGGGGAGAGGGCGGCCAGTTCCGCCGCGAGTTGCGCGGCGGGCGGATGCGTGAAGCCGAGGAAAGACGTGTGCGCCACGCGGTCGAGCTGCGCTTTGATCGCGGCGGTGATGCGCGGATGGTTATGCCCGTGGATGTTGGTCCAGATGGAGGAGTTGCCATCGAGATAATTTTTTCCGTATTGGTCGGTCAGCCAGCAGCCCTGGCCGCTCACGAGCATCAACGGGTCATGATCGGGCGCGCACCAGTCGCGCATCTGAGTGAAAGGATGCCAGAGGTGTGCTTTGTCGAGTTCGGAAAAGTTCTCGGTTCTCGGTTCCCGGTTCATGGAGTCAATGCGCAGTTTGGAACGGCGCAGGAGAATCGCAAACACAGACAGTCATCTCATTTCCAGCTTGTCACATCGCCGCTGCCTGCCAGAATTGCGCGCATGAGTCAAACGTCGCCCCCCTCATCCGCACAAGTGCAACCCTGGTGGAAGCTGCTCAATGGTTACCACTGGTTTGTCTTGATGGTGGCCTCAGCGGCGTGGTTCTTCGACTGCCTCGATCAGCGTCTCTTCTCGCTCGCCCGCGTGCCGGCTTTGCAGGAACTGATGAAGCTTCCCGCGAGTGATGCTTCATTGCAGGCTTACGGCAAGACTGTAACCGCGTGCTTTCTCATAGGCTGGGGAATCGGGGGAATGATTTTTGGTTCGCTGGGGGATAAGTATGGACGAACGAAAATGCTCACGCTGACGATTCTGATTTACTCGGCCTTCACCGGATTGAGCTACTTCAGCATCAACAAATTTGACTTTACCCTTTATCGTTTTCTCACGGGTCTGGGAGTAGGGGGCGTCTTCGGACTGGCTGTGGCGCTCATTGCCGAGACGGTTCCATCTGGCGCGCGCGCCCAGTCGCTCGGGCTGCTGCAAGTGCTCTCCACGGTCGGCAACGTTTCAGCGGGATTCGCACTCAAGGGCGTGAATTCTTTGGAAAAATCTGGCGTCATTGCATCCGGTTCCGGCTGGCGCTGGATGTTTTTGATCGGCGCGCTTCCGGCGGCATTGATCATTTTTACCGGCAAATATCTCAAGGAGCCGGAGTCATGGTTGCAGTTGAAACGGGATGGTCGGCTGCCGCAGGGCGGACTGTTCGCGCCTTACAAGGCGCTGTTGGCAGACAAGCGCTGGAGAAAAAATTTGATGGTGGGTGCCTTGATCGCCTCGACCGGGGTGGTGGGATTGTGGGCCATCGGTGAATATGCGGTTGATCTCCAGAGCGCGGTCTTTGCCAATTATTACAAGGCCAATGTGCCGCCCGGAGTTCCTGATGTCGCGAAATGGGTCAGTGGACAGGTTGGCGACGCGAAGTTCTGGGCCTATCTTTGGAACATGTTGGGAGCGGCCATCGGCATGTGGATGTTCACCCGCTTCGCCAATGCCGTTGGACGTCGGGCGGCTTTTTTCGTGGGATTTGTGTCTGCCCTGCTGGTCACCCTTTACGTTTATAAAAATATGAATTCGCCGCAGGACGCATACTGGATGATGCCGTTGATGGGCGCGGCACAACTTGGCGTGTTCGCCGGTTTTGCGATTTATCTGCCGGAGCTTTTCCCCAGCCGCCTTCGCAGCACCGGAACCAGTTTCTGTTACAATCTCGGTCGCTTTGCCGCGGCGGCGGGCAGCTTTTTTTCCGCCAAACTCACCACGGATGTTTACGGAGGTTTTGCGAAGACCAACGCCACACTGCCCTTGCGATACGCGGCGATGACGATGTGCGTTATTTTCCTGGTGGGCATCGCCGTTCTGCCGTTTGCCCCGGAAACCAAGGGTCAGCCTCTGCCGGAAGATTGAAGGGCGGGTTATTAGTTATGACTACCGCTGAACTTGCTGAATCTGTGCAGCGCGATACCGCGCCGGGCGGTTCGTTGTCTGATGAAGCGAAAGCCCTATGGCACGTGAAAAAAGGTAATTGGAAAGCTGCACATAACATCGCGCAGGAAATTCACACGCCGATGGGATCGTGGATTCATGCGCTGCTGCATCTCATCGATGGCGATCAAGGCAACGCGAACTACTGGTTTCGCCTTGCGGGCAGGCCGGCGCGAAAACCGGCTGACATCGAAAATTTGTGGAATGAGATAGCGTCAGAACTGCAAGCATCATGAGCGATCAAACACCTCCACCGATCCCGAAAATATCCATGACCAAGGCTTGGGTGGCATGGATTCTGTCGGCTACCGTAATGCCCTCACTGCCGCTCCTGTTAATGGGGAAGAACGCGAGTGATCTGAGTGGAACGATCGCGATCATTATCCTGGCAATGGTGGCGCAACTGGCCTGTTCCATCTGGCTGGCGAAGATACTTGCGGCGCGAGGAGGTAAGAGCGGAGCATTCGAGGTCATCGTGGTAATTCTGCTGGTGCTGGCCAGCATCGTGATCGGCACTGCTTCATTTTTTGCGGCATGTGTCAGCGTTGGGCCTGCGCTCAATTTTCACTGATGATGCACTGGCCGTGGGGTGCTTGAGATAATTCACTCCATCCAGGTCGAAGCCGGATAGCTGCCAAGAATTTTTACGGTGGAGCCTTCGCCGTTCAGTTCACTGATCGCCTGGGTCAAGGCTTCGTCGTGACAATGACCCGTGACTTCGAGGAAGAAGCGGACGTGTTGATGTGCAGATGTGTCGTCACCGGGCACAGGGCGGTTCTCGATCTGGCGGACATTGATGCGGTGTTTGACAAAGGCTTCCAAGATTTCCATCAACGCGCCCATCTTGTCGCGGGCGGTGACCATCAGCATGGTGTTGTCATGTCCGGTCGGTGGCGCGGGGCGGCGGCCCAGCACGATGAAGCGGGCCTGCGACGCGCTGTCATCAATGGACGTGGCGATGATCTTCAGTCCCTGCAACTCTGCGCCGAGCGCGGTGCCGAGCGCGGCTGAATTCGGATGCTCGGTGGCGAATGCAGCGGCCTGGCTGGTGGACGGGGCCTCGCGCAGTTCGGCCTCGGGGAAATTTTGCGCAAGCCATTTGCGACACTGGGCGATGAGCTGGGGATGGCCGTATATGTAGTCCACACTCTCACGTGGTCCGTTGGACATGAGCACGGTCTCAGTGCGCCAGAGAATCTGCGAGTAGATTTGCAGTGGAGAGCCCACCAGATGATCCAGCGTGTGATGCACGGCGCCCTCGGTGCTGTGCTCAATGGGCAGGACTCCATAATCCGCCTCCTGCAATTGGACGCGTTCGAAAACATCCTCGGTGCTGGCCTCCGGAAGATAAAGCACGCTGTTGCCGAAGCGGCTGATGGCCACCTGATGCGTCCACGATCCGGCGGGGCCGAGATACCCAATGCGCATGTCCTGCTCCAGGGCGAGCGCGGCGCTGATGATCTCGCGGAAAATGGCGCGAAGAGATTTTTCCGGCAGCCTGCCTTTGTTTTTGTTGTTCAGATCAATCAGTTTGCGCAGCAGTTTTTCTTCACGGTCCGGGGCAAATATTTCCAGACCTTCCTTACGTTTGATCTGGCCGACCTCATGCACCAAGTCCGCGCGCTGACTCAGGAGCTTGAGTAGCTCGCGGTCAACCCGGTCGATCTTGGCACGAATTTCTTCCAGCATGAGAGATAAAGATGGTTCGCCCGCACTAAGAGCGAGACGGGGGCGTGTGGAAAGAAAAAAATGCGTCACAGAACGCATTCAGCTTACGCGGTCTTCGTTGCGGACTCGTCAAGATTGAGCGGCAGCGGCTGGGTTTCCTCGTCGGCAGAAACAGCTGTTTCTTCGGGCGCAGGCAGTTTGACGCGGCGCAATTCCGCAGAGTTCGGCAGATCATCCAGTGAACGAACGCCGAAGTGATCGAGGAACAGATCGGTGGTGGAGTAAAGCAACGGACGCCCCGGAAGCTCGGCGCGGCCTTCGATTTTCACCAGCCCGCGATCCAGAAGCTGCTGCATCATGGCGTCCACGGAGACACCGCGAACGGCCTCGATGGCGGACTTTGTAATTGGTTGACGATAGGCGATGATGGCCAGGGTCTCGAGCGCGGGTGCGCTCAGCTTGCTCGGTTTTTTTCCGGGATAAAGTGCGCGGCACCATTCGGCATATTCACCGCGAGCGCAGAGACGCCATCCGCTGCTGCGTTCCACTATGGTAAAGGCGCGAGCATCACTTTCGTAATGGGCGACGAGTTCATCAATCGTGGCGCGAATTTGCTCGTCGGTCATGGTCTCCATCGCGCCCTTTTCCTCATCGGCCGGCTCGCCGGATTCCTTGGCGGATTCTCTGGCCTCGCGTGCGGTATCGCGGATGGCACGACCGATCTCAGCCACGGTGAGGGGTTCCTGACAGGCAAAAAGTAGGGCTTCAACGATGCGGACGAGTTCCATGCGGGCGGGAAATGTGGGGAGACGCGGGGAAAGTGCAAGATGCTTTTCACCTGTGCCGCGCCATACATTGTAGCAGCCTCACTTAAACGCATCCAGTAGAGTCGGCGCGATGCGGATGTCGCTGATGTTGGCACCCAGTTTGGAGGTGCCGATGCTTTCCAACGCAAGTTCAATCACGTCGGGCGGACTGAAATCATTGATGACGCAGGTAAGGGCGGGCGTGGCCACGAAACGGTTTTTTCGGGCAAGCACTGGATTCAAATAAACTGTCAGAGTGCATTCGAATTTTCCGTCCGTCTGTTTTTTGAAAGTCCAGAGGGTGGCCAGACGCAAAGTTCCCTTGCTCGTGATTTCAACTGTCTGGGTGATTTTTGGCAGGCTTACGATCAGCTTGTCACCTTTCGGAATCAACAGAACTGGCGCTGGTCCGCTGCCGTTGGCCGGAGAAAGAGCACCCAGAGAAAGAACCGGCCCTTGCGCTCCCGGATGCGTTATCGAACAAAGAAAGCAGAATCCAGACGGCTCAACAGCAGGGAAGGGGGCGATTTCACGACGGGCACTGGACGCGGATGCGCCGCCGAGATTTATTAGGCAGTTTTTTTTCCGGTCGGGGGCGCCGAGAGCAACATTGCTGGCACGCCACGGACCGCGCCAACCGGTGCCGCTATTGCTCCCATCGAGCTTTGCGTCCTTCGGATAAACCAGGGCATCGCGAATCTGAAAGACAGCAATAGGTTTTGCTGGGGCAGCGGGGACCACCGCCTTTGTGGATGCTACCTTTTCGGGCAAAGCCTTTTCTGTTGGTGCCATGACTGCTGCCACAGATTTGGTTTCTGCGATCAGGGGCTCTGACTTGACCGCCGGGGGCTTGTTACTTTGCCAGCGACCGGCGAGAAGGTCACTCCACTTGATGCCATAATGTTGCTGTGCCCAGATGCATGATGCAGCGACCAAGATCACGACGGTGCAGATGATCGCCAGGAAACCTCGCATCCATCTTCTCTTGCCGGTTCTTTTTGGCTTTGATGTTTGAGTTATTACTGTTGATTGAATATGGACAGTTGCATGGGCTGAGATCTGGCGGGCCGGTGCGTGGCGCGGGTGGGTATGCACTGTTTCGGACGGTGAGCCTGTGGGACTGATCGACGCCAGCGGTGCCGACTGGGCGGCGGCGATAGCCAGATTAAGCGCGTCCATCGCATGAAACGCCGAAGCAGGACGGTCTTCTGGTTTGAGGGACATCAGCCCCGCGAGCCATTGGCAGAAATGAACGTCAAGATCTGGCCTGACCAGTGGGATAGACGCAGGATTGAAGTTCTGCCAGCCAGTGATGATTTCTTCCGAGCTGCCGCCTTGCACTGGGTAATGACCTGTGAGCAGAAATGTCAATGTGACTCCAATAGAAAATAAATCGCCCGCCAGAGTCGGTGCCCCGCCTCGTAATCTTTCCGGCGACATGCATTCCAGCGACTCCGGGGGATGTTGTGATCGGCAGATGGTGAGACCCCAATCCAGCACTTGTAACGAAAGCCCCTGTTCAGAGTCATTCCAGATGATGATATTGCTCGGCTTTATATCACCGTGAGGAAAATGGGCCTGCTCCGCCGCCTGAAGCACTTCACAGAGTTGCGCCGCCAGACGGTGTCCGTCGGCTTTTGTCAGCCGGCGATTGTCATCGGGGAATAAATTACCGGCGATGCCTTTTTTATAATCAAACACCAGCACATAACCATCCGGATCATCATAGGCATCGATCCATTCGGCGATCAAGCGATGCCGGGTGCCATTCGCTGAAGATTTGATGGCGGGAATTTGCGCGGTATTGAGCGGGTGAGTGCATCCTGGATTCAGCACTTTGAACAGCACCTCGCGACGGGCGCCACTTTGATAAGCGCGATATACGATACCGGCGGGGCCGACCGCGATTCGTTCCGCGATCTCATACGCATCTTGATGATCCGCCGGGGAGCCGCTTGATGTGAGTATTGAGTTTTGCATGTAACTGGTCCCCAGTAATTATGCAGCCTGCCCAAGTCCGGGACAACTGCAATTCGTGCGGGCTTGCAAGACGCTTGATCAAGGCAAGCTTTGCGCGGAGGATAACACCGCTCATGACCTCCACCACCCGATTGCTCCTGCGATTCATGTCGCGCTATCCCTGGCGCATCGCGGTGGGGCTGACGATGGCGATTGCGGGAACATTACTCGGCTTTGTTTTTCCCGGCGTGACGCAATGGTTTCTGGATGACATCATCCCGCACAAACGCACGGATCAAATATTCACTGCTTCTCTTATCGCATGGGGCGCGTTCGCGCTGAAACAGGTTTTTTATTCACTGCGCACGCTGGCGAACAACGCCTTCGAGCTGCGCATGACATACGACTTGCGCTCGCGCTTGCACGACAAGATTCAGCATCTTCCGCTGAAGTGGTTCGACCGCCAGAGCACCGGCGACATCCTTACGCGCATGGCCGATGACGTGCCCGCGACGCAGCGCGTCATTCTCGATGGCGTGGATCAAGGCGTCCCCGCGTTGTTGCAAGCCGTGCTGACCGCAGGGGTTATGTTCTGGCTGCACTGGAAACTGGCCGCCGTGGTCATGCTCCCGATCCCGCTCATCGCGGCGGGCGGCTGGATTTATTCGCACTGGGTTTCGCCCCGCGCCCGTGATGCGCGCGAGGCTGCGAGCGGTTTGAATTCGCTGCTGCACGATAACATCGCCGGCATCCGGCAGATCAAAAGCTACACGCTGGAAGATGAGAAGCAGCAACACTTCGACCTCACAAGCGGGAAGTATCGCGATCAACAGACCCGGCTTCAACGCGCTTGGGCCGTCTATGGACCGGGCATGGGTTTGCTCGGTGACACGGGCTTGATCCTGCTCATGGGTTTCGGCGCATGGTGGGCGGTGCGCGGCGAAATGACCATCGGACAGCTCGGGCAGTTCCTGCTTCTCATCGGCATGTTGTATGAACCGATCGGACGACTGCATGGAGTGAATCAAACTTTCGCCACCGGCGCGGCTTCAGCTCGGCGCATCTTCGAAATCTTGGAACTCGAGGGCGCGGAGGATATGGCGCGCGGTGAAAAACTGAGCGACGTGCGCGGCGAAATCAGGTTCGACAATGTGAGTTTTCGCTATGACGCATCGCGACCCACGGTGAGTGATTTGAACATCATTGTGCAGCCCAGGCAGACCGTAGCATTTGTCGGCGCGACCGGCGCGGGCAAGAGCACGCTTTTCCAGCTTCTCACCCGATTCTATGAATCCGAAAGCGGAACGATCACGCTCGACGGTAAATCCATTCTTGACTTGAACAAAGGCAGCTTGCGCGATGCCATCGGTTACGTGACGCAGGAGAGTTATCTCTTCAACCAGACGATCCGGGAGAACCTGCTGCTCGGTAAACCTGATGCGTCCGATGAGGAATTGTGGCGCGCATTGGAGCTGGCTTGCGCGAAGGATTTCGTGGAGCGCGTGGATGGACAACTCGATGCCAAGGTCGGTGAGCGCGGCTCAAGGCTCAGCGGTGGCGAGAAGCAGCGCATCTCCATCGCCCGCGCATTTTTGAAGAACGCACCGATCCTGCTGCTCGATGAAGCCACCAGCGCCGTGGACAACAAAAGCGAGCGCTTCATTCAGCAGGCCATTGACCATCTGCGGGAGAACCGCACCTGTCTGGTAATTGCGCACCGGCTAAGCACCGTCCGACATGCCGATCAAATTTACGCGATGCGTGAAGGCCGCGTCCTCGCGCACGGGACGCATGAAGAGCTGCTGAAGTCGTGCGAGTATTATGCCGAACTGGTGAAGTTAAGTTTTCAGGAGGAGAAGCTGCAACAATAGCAAGCCATGCAACTGGTGCTCAATGCCGAGACTTACGATGCCGTCATTCGGGGAATTGTCCCGGAGGCGAGGCGGTTCTTGTGGATTTTCACGGCGGACTTGAAGGATTTGTTTGTGGAGAAGGACGGGAGTTTTGTTCCGTTTCTGCAAGTGCTGGCTGACAAACTGCGCGAGGGCGTGGAAATCCGGCTGGTTCATGCCAAGGAGCCGGGACCAAGGTTTCGCGAGGACTTTGACCGTTTCCCCGAGTTCATTCAAAGCGATGCTTTCGAGCGCATTCTGTGCCCGAGAATGCACATGAAAATTGTGATTGCGGATGGGCGCAAGGCTTATGTCGGTTCAGCGAACCTGACGGGCGCAGGCATGGGTGCGAAGTCGGAGACGCGGCGGAACTTTGAGGCGGGATTTGTTACCGAAGAGGAAGATCATCTGCGGGAATTGATGGCGTTCGCGGATGAGTTTTTTCT